>JAKFVJ010000404.1 GCA_021732245.1 Candidatus Obscuribacterales bacterium
ACCGTGATAAGGTCCTCTATCGGTAATAGTCACGATAGTGCTTTTGCCATTTTTAAAATTGGTAACTTCCAGCTTGGTACCAAACGGTAGCGTTTTATGAGCTGCCGTCAGCTTGTCCTTATCAAATTTTTCTCCGGAAGAAGTTTTGCGACCATGAAACTTTCCACCGTACCAAGATGCTTTTCCTGTATGGGCTTCTTCAACGACATGATTTGGACCATGGTTCAACTCGACATTGGGCAAAGGTACATTTACTTTTTCTAGCGGTGTCTCCGTCACTTGCTTAGGCACTACAACAGATTTTTCATTCTCATCTTTGTTGGCATGTTCATTTGAATGTCGCATCTTCAACGTCGGATCATGATATTCACCTTTAGCCGAAAGACTCTTTTTAACACCACCTATTGTCCAGCTAAGATTTTTGTCTTCGTCAATTTTGACATTGGACATCTCAACATTTTTGCCAATCAATTTTCCTTGATAGCTTATGTTCCAATGCTTTTTGTCCTTGCGCGTCCAGATTTGGCCATCGGCATGCATGATCTTAGAGATCGCACCATTTTTCATTTCCCAACTACGCTGGCGACCATCGTTATAGATAGCCACGTTCGGCAAAATGTCCTGCATCGCAGAAACTTCTTTGTTCGCCTTGGAAGTATTTAAATCTTGGAGGTAAAGCTTATACTGATCTTCAGCCGAGCCCAAAAGCGCCGCACCTTCGCTATATGCAATGCCATCAGTACTTATATGTTTTTGATTTCCGGCATCACTGCCGGAGTCTCTATGACCCATTAATGTTTCCGATTAGTAAGGGGCTGCCACGCCTGAAATTCAGCGTAGGCAGGAGTATAAGGGTGGTTTTGACCCATGTCAAGATGAAAACCCATTAAAAATGCGGGCGAAAATCCCCAAAACCAGCTAAAATCGGCAATTGTCGCCATTTTGGTGGCCGTTCCTTAGGGTTTTAGACCCTGCTTTTACGAGAAAGAGAAACCATGTCGCTTAATGCCAAATTTGCCCTCAGCGCCCTGGCAGCAGCCTTAATCCTGAATATCCCGGTTGCAGCAGAAGAGAGCGCCAAGCCAACAGCTGCTCCTGCACCAGAAGCAGAAGCCTCCACCGCCGAACCAGGCAAGAAAAAGCGCTACAACGCAATGGCCATTAAGCACTACAATCGCGGCGTAGAGCTTCACCAAACCGGTTTTCTCAATCAAGCCGTCGAAGAGTACAAAGCGGCAATTGAATCTGATCCAACTCTGCTTGAGGCTTACACCAACCTCGGTCTTATCTATTCGTTTCAACGCAGCTATGCAAAAGCAATCGAAGCTTTCAATAAAGCTCTCGAGTTAAAGTCAAAAGATACGACAGCTTTAAATGGCTTAGCGACAGTGCTTTATGCACGGGGTCGCGTTGACGAAGCGATGACAAAATGGAAAGAAGCAATTGATATCAATCCACGTTTTGCCTCTGCATACTGCAATATGGGCACAGCATTGGAAAACGAAAAAGACTACAGCAAGGCTCTGGGTTGTTTTGTCAAAGCATTGAGAATAAATCCAAAGATGGCTGATGCGTACTATTCAATCGGCAACATCTATTACAAAGACAAACATCCTGCACAAGCATACTTATTCTTATCAAAAGCAATCGTGCTTTCTCCTGAAGCGGAATTTGTACGCGAAGCAAAACATCAAATTTCCACTATAGATGGACAATTAGGCAAAGATGAGCCGGCGACTTCTCCTGACCTGAGAATGAATTTGATTCCGCCCCAACAGAATCAGGCTCAATGAGCAGTAAAGAAACAGACGCACGAGCAGCCGCCATCGCTCAAATAATTGACGGTCGCAGAGTTGAAGACAACCGTCCGTTAGAAGTATGCGTCAAAGGATCCATCCTTGGTTTCCCTGCGTCAATTGAAGCAATCAATGCAAACTGGCCGTTTGGTGTCACATACAACTTAGACACAAAAATTGTCATTGATCCCTCCAAGCAACAGGGCAATGTGCCTTTAAAAATGACCATTACACCGAGATCGGTGAAGGGTATTGCATCAATTTTTGCTCGCCTATTTTTGTTTGAGGCTAAGGGTATGCCTGTAGGCGACAAGCGTTTTGAATCACGCTACATCATAAGCTACAACAATGTGCGCCTGGCGGAACGGTTCGGGCGTTATCCTGGTGTGTTTGAAAACATCGTCAAACTAGAACAATTTTGCAAATTCAGTGAATTGCACATCTTGTCGGACGCCGGCATTTCCTTAAATCAGCCACGGGCTTTCAACAGCCTTGACCTCGATATATGCCGTGAGACCTTCCGAATCATGGGTGAACTCGGACAGGTGCTCTTTGATGCCTTTTAGCCAGCCTCTGAGACGTTGGTAATTGTTAAGGAATAAGGGCTATTTAGATATATAATGATATAAAAAAGTAGGATAAATAACGTAGCTCTCATAAGGGCGCGTCTCTTTTACAAGGAACATAGCCATGACAGAAACAACTGCCAACACAGAAGTCGTAAGCATCACCGAAAACGCAGCCCAAGAAGTTAAAAAGCTGTTGGCCAACGAGCCTGGCATGACCGGCCTGCGCGTCGGCGTACGCGGCGGCGGTTGCTCCGGATTCTCCTATGGTCTGGGTTTTGACAATCAGCGTGACGGCGATCAAATAACAGAACTCCACGGCGTTAAAGTATTCATCGACCCGAAGAGTGCCATTTACCTAAAGGGCGCTGTAGTTGATTTTGAAGCCGGCTTGGAAGGCAAAGGCTTCACCATCAAAAATCCACAAGCTAAAAGCTCTTGCGGATGCGGCGAATCCTTCACCGTTTAAATTTATTCTTTGTCATTCTGAGGCTAGGAGACGACACTAAATGTGTCGTCGGAGCCGAAGAATCTACCGCATGTATTAGACGTTCGTCTTACTAAAGGCGAACGTCTATAATTTACGGCAGATTCCTCGCAGAGCTCGGAATGACAAAAAGCACTGGTCAAGAGCGTAGACTATTACATCGTGAAAAGCGAAACATTAGCAATACTAAGAGAAGTGGGCGGGTTTGCCACTCTCAATGACTGGTCACTGATTGCCGTGACCGGAGCCGACGCACAGCAATTTTTACAAGCGCGAGTAACAAGTGATGTCAAAGCTCTTAAATCAGGTGACGGACAAGAAAGTGCATTGCTTGATAGAAAGGCGCATTTAGTAGCCTACTTTTCCCTCTATTTCCTAGACAACACTTATTGGATTGTCTCAACCAGCGATCAAACAGCAACTATTCTCAAAGAGCTGGAGACGTATTTATTTGCTGAGAAAGTTTCGTTCAAAGATGACTCAGCAAACAAAATCTTTTTTACAGTCCAAGGTGCCTATTCACAAAAGCTCTTGTCACAGATAATTTCACAAGACCATCTAATCGGACAGTCCGCATTAGATGGACATTCAATAATTTGGATACGTAAGTCCATAACAGGCGAACTAGGATATTTTCTTATCGCAGACAAAAAAGACAGCTCAGTAATATCCAAGCTGGAAAAACGTGCCGAAGAAATACACATGGTGCCACTATCAAAAGAGACTCTCAACACTGCGCGCATTGAAGCTGGATTGCCACAAGTGGGCATTGATGTCGACCATGAAAATCTCTTACCGGAAACAAGCCTGGATATTAATTGTGTGAGCTATACGAAGGGCTGTTATTTAGGACAGGAAGTTATTGCTCGCGTAAAGGCACAAGGTGCTCCCAGGCGGGGACTAATGGGTCTTCTTTTTGAAAAGAAGGTTCAAGACTTTCCAGTCAACACAGATGTTTTAATTGACGGCAAATCAATTGGGCAACTGAAAAGCAATGCGTTTTCGCCGACTCTCGATAAATCAGTTGCCTTGATACTAATCAATCGCGAATATCGAGTACCAGACAGTCGGCTAACTGTAAAGATAGCCGGCTCTCCGTATAACGTGCAAGTAGTAAGCTTGCCGTTTGTTATAGCCAAGGAAAACAGCGAGCGGGCACAAGCCGTTTACGAATCCGCCTTGTCACTTTATACCAAAGGCGAAGAAGACAAAGCCATAGAGCTCCTACGACAGGCAATTAGTCTTCATCCAATGCATGCGGATTCTTATGAAATGCTTGGTGTGATGCTAGGCAAACGCGGTCAATTAGACGAGGCCATAAGCCTAATGAAAAAGCTTGAGCAAATTGATCCTGAGTCGGTCATGGCTCACGCAAATCTTTCCGTATTTTACGTTCAACAAGGTGATAAGGAAAAGGCTGAGGAAGAAAAAGCCCTCGCCATGAACTTGCGCATGCAACAAGCAGCTCGTGAATTTGGACAGCAACAAGAAAAGCAAGATGAGAAAAAGCGCAAAGCCGAAGAAGCTCAACAGCGCATGGGAATGTTCAAGCAAGTGATTGCCATTGACGCAGAAGATCTTTTAGCCAATTTTGGCCTGGGCAATTTGTATGTTGAGCTTGAACAATACGAGCCTGCAGTGCCTCTTCTTAAGAAGGCCATTGCAGTAAAGCCGGATTACACTGCCGCTTTTCTAGCTCTGGGACAGGCACTTGCGGGAACCAACCAATACGCTGAAGCAATGGATGTTTACAGGCAGGGTATTGCTGTCGCCAGCAAGCGTGGCGATTTTGAGCCCATGAACAAAATGAAAGAAAAGCTTACAGCGTTAGAAGCGCGCGAAGTTTCCACCGGTGCAAGCTAATGCTGGGCAAACCAAAATGGCTTACGGTAATTGCTTTTATGGTGTACGCCTTCATGTACATACCCATTGTCGTCCTAGTCGCCTATTCCTTTGAAAATTCACGCTTGGCTGTGCATTGGACTGGATTTACTATCAAGTGGTACCAAGCGGTATTCACCGATGCAGCTATCGGCAATGCATTATTTAACAGCCTTACAGTAGCCGGCATTGCCGTCTTTGTTGCAGCAATTATGGGCACCTTAGCGGCTGTTGGTCTCAGTCGCTTTCGCTTCAAAGGTCAAAAATTCTTTCAAGGGGCAATTATTCTGCCGATTATCGTGCCGGAAATTGCCATGGCGGTATCTGCATTATCACTCTTTGTGGCATTGGGGCTTAACCTGTCACTTGCCACCATTATTGTTTCGCATATTGTCTTTTGCACTGCCTATGTTGCCTTGACAGTTATGGGCAGACTGCAGGGCTTAGATCCACGCCTTGAAGAAGCAGCGCAGGATTTGGGCGCTTCGCCAATTGAAGCATTTTGCAAAGTTACTTTACCCTTGCTGATGCCTGGTATCATCGCCGGTTGTCTTTTAGCTTTTGTGATGTCACTGGATGATTTCATCATCACTCAGTTCACCGCAGGCGTGGGAGCAACTACTTTGCCTCTTAGAATTTACAGTCTGGTTAAGTTTGGTGTCAGCCCTGAGATAAACGCTCTGTCGACGCTAATGCTCGCAGGCACCGCCAGTCTGACACTAGTCGCCGAACTCATAAGACGGCGCCAACCTGGGACTCCAAGCGGTCATTAACTAGTCTGCCAACTAAATGACAAGTAACAAGTTATAATTAGCCAGTTGTCCTATTTGGTACTTTTACCAGGCAGGGACTTTATTTACGCTGCTTAATATTGAGATGGCTAACTACTTACTGGAAATTGGAACTGAAGAACTCCCGGCAGATCACGTGGGCGAAGCGCTTGAACGCTTGGAAACACTGCTTGGCGATGCCCTCAGGCAAGCCAATCTTAGCTTTCAAGGAATTAAGACTTACGGCACTCCGCGCCGGTTAGCCGTCATCGTCACCGGACTTCCGGACAAGCAAGAAACCGTCCACAAGAAGGTCAAGGGACCACCTGTTAAGTCAGCACTTGATGCCAGCGGTAAACCACTTCCTCCGGCACAGGGATTTGCCGCTAAGCAAGGTCTAAAAGTCGAAGACCTCTCGCAGGAAGAAATTGGTGGTGTCACTTACCTAATGGCAAACGTGACTATTGCCGGCCAATCATCATCCAACGTAATAGCCGAAATAATTCCAGCAATAATTGGACAACTCTCCGGCGAGCGTCTCATGCGCTGGTCAGATTTAGAATTCAAATTCTCACGTCCTATTCGCTGGATAGTCTCGTTGATGGACAAAAGCATAGTGCCGTTTTCGCTGGCAAATTTGACTGCCGGTCGCAACTCTTTTGGTCATCGCATTTTGGCTCCTGGAACAATCGAAATTACTTCCCCGGAAACTTACATAGAGCAATTGAAAACAAAGAAGGTGCTCGTTGATAAAGAAGACAGGCAGAAGGTTGTTGCCGAGCAAGTGGTTGCGCGCTGCAAGGAATTAAAAGGACAGCCGAGACAATTGAAAGGTTCATTGCTTTCAGAAGTGACCAACATTACCGAATGGCCAGCCGCTGTTATTGGCTCGTTTGCTGAAGAATACTTGGATCTTCCAGACACGCTAATCGAAACCATCATGGTGCACCACCAGCGTTATTTCCCGGTTGAAGATACAAACGGCAAACTCTTGCCCAACTTCATCTCCATTGCTAACAACGACTTGAAAGAGGCTGAACCACAAATACGTGCCGGCAACGAGCGAGTGCTTCGTGCAAGATTAGCCGACGGACGCTTTTTTTACTTTGATGATCAAAAGGTCAAATTAAGTGACCACAAAAAAGATCTTGGTCAACTGACATTCCATGAAGGACTAGGCACCTATTTAGACAAACAGCAAAGGCTGGTTGATGCAGCTAAACTGTTGGGCAACGACATCTCGCTCAGTTCCGAGCAAAAGATTTGCTTAGAACGGACGATGGAATTGTTAAAGCTTGATTTGGTTACAAGTCTTGTTCGTGAATTACCGGAATTACAAGGCTTTGTCGGCTCCTGGTATGCGCTTAAACAATCAGAGCCGCCTCAAGTTGCTGCAGCAATTGCATCTCACTATGCGCCGCGCTCAACGGACGACAACATTCCTGCCGATGTAGTTGGGCGCTTGTCCGCAGTGCTCGACAAACTAGATAACCTGACAGGTGTATTCTTGTTGGGCAAACGTCCGACAGGTTCAAGCGACCCATATATTTTGCGCCGCCAGGCACAAGGTCTGATAGACATCCTCGTTGAGGAAAAGCAATACCGCATTAACACAACCAAGCTTATGGATTGGTTATCGACACAGTTCTATCCTTACCTTGAAGAGCGGGCTGCTCGACGCAACAAAGACGCAAAGGGTGCTAAACCAGATGTGCAGGCTCAAATAGACAAAGATCTGCGCGACTTGCGTGAATTCCTTTTGTTAAGACTAAAAACCAAGCTGATAGACAACGGCTTCAAGAAAGAAACAATTGAAGCAGTAATGTCATCCGGCGATCCACTTGCAGATGTAACGGACGTCATCGAAAGACTTTCTTGCCTTGAAGAAGTTATGGGCGAAAATGGCGGAATAGAAGTCGTGCGTGCCGGTGTGCGCGTCGGCAATATCATTTCAGCCGACTCTCCCGAGATAGTCAATGAAGGACTCTTTGGTGAAGAATCGGAAAAGGCTTTGTGGCAATCGTTCAACAAAGAAGTTGTCTCCGTTTGGGGCAATGGCGCCACATTGAAAAAGCCTGCCAGCAAAGATGAATATCGTCAGCTGATGAAACTCTTGTCCAAAATAGCTCAGCCAATCGACAGATTATTTGATGAAGTACTGGTCAATGATCCGGACAAGGCTAAGCGCGACAACAGGCATGCTCTTTTGAAAAATGTAGACAGATATTTCAAAACAGTTGCCGATTTCCCTAAATTACAACCACTTCTATGATTTTAGATACCGTTATCAACAAAAAATTTGCGGCAGGGGCAACCACGCTTGCGCTGTTATTGAGTTGTACCCTGCCGGCAATGTCCGCAACGGCTGCACCAATTCCAAAGCCAAAGCTAAAAATCCCTGATCTGGTCAAAGAAGTTTCCATAAGCACATATGTCCCTTCATCGGTAGCTCCGGGCAAAGGACTTGCCGTCAACGTGATTTATCCGGAATCGCCTCGCTACTCAGAAGGAGCCCCTATTGCAGTAGTCGTACCAGGCGGCCAACGTTCTGACGGATTGGCAACAACCACGCACACTGCCCAACAAGGCTTTGCCGAAGTTCGTTTTGCATTTCCCGGCGGCGGCACTGAAGCATTTGGTTCGACAGGCGACTACGACAGCCGTGGTCCAATCTGCCAAATAGCCCTGAAAGATGTTCTGCTATTTGCCTTAGGAAAAACAAGCGATTATCAGGGTAGAACTATTAAGCAATTAGTACCGTCACCTGTAACAACAAATAATGTCGGCATTCTTGGCTGGTCCAATGGTGGCAATATTGCTCTTGTGACAATGGGCAAGTACGCAAAAGAGCTAAAAGATCTAGCTTGGATTTGTTTGTTTGAAAGTCCTGTAGGACCGCTCTTTTATCCAGGTAATTTAGGCAGCGCGCTAGATCAGTTCGTCAACAAACACTATCGTGAGGGTAGCTCGGCTACTGGGCAGCCTTTGGTTGATTGGCGAAAGATTGCATATCAGGCAAATGCGCAAAAAATGCCTGGTGAGCATAAAAAATTCGGCGAGCCGGAAATTGAAGGCGTTGTTTTCTTCGATGACAACAAAAATGGCATCTGGGATGAAACGACAGAATTTGCTCTCAGTTATGCAACAGATTCCGGTGTGGACAAACAATTTTACCCGCCGGAAGCTACCAAAGCCCTTTTGCGCTTCCACGTAGATCCAGGCGGCTGGTTGCACATCGCCAACCCTGAGGAAGCAGAAAATTACTTCAATGAGCGCGATGGTTCGCTCTACGTAAAGGACATTTGTGAAGCGTATCCAAATTTACTCGTGACTTTGGTCGGCACGCAGATAGATCACTACCAAAGGCAAAACGACCATCCGCACATTGGCTATCTCTACAATGCCTTCCTCACTAAGAAAATTCGCTTTCTTTGCTTGAATCCGGATCCTCGTTATGTGGCTAAGATTGCCAACATGAACGTCGGCAATTTTGTCGACAACAAAGTATCTACTCCATTGGATGCATCCAACATGGATGCCCACATGGAACCGGAAGGCATAGTTCCGGATTATGTTTATACGGAAGCTGCCGTTGCCGAGCTTGCTGATCGCAGACGCAACAGTGCCTATGCCGAACTGGCAAAAGCACCGCTTATTCCATATCCAAACAACGGCACCGAGGCTCCGCCGGCGCCCAGCGCCTCAGTGCCAAAATTGGCTCCTGTCATTCGCACGCCTCACGAGACTCCGGAAGTCGCTCCATCTTTGGACGAATCGTTGGAAGCCAACTTAGAACCATCCTCCAGGGTACCTATTCATGCTCCCCAAAGCCTGCCTAGAATTACGCCAAAACAGGCTCCAGCTCTCTCCGCTCCAGTGCCGTCACTGGCTCCAGCTAAGCAGCCGGCAGCCCCGGTATCTACGGTACAGCCGGCAGCCCAAAAGGATGAAGAGGGGCAACTGGACGACCTTTTTCAAGACCCTTAATGACCAGTGTGTTACGATCTAGTAGGTAAAGGACAGAGAGGCCAAGAACATGCTTAACAGCCCAGTAGACATTGCACTTCTTTTCGGCGTCGCGCTCTTAATCTTCGGACCTAAGAAGTTACCGGAAATTGGCAAAGCCTTGGGACAAGGGATTGGCAACTTCAAGCGCTCAATGACGGAAGCAAAAGACGAAGTCACTCACGCCCTAAAAGCAGAGGATGGCAAAAATCCTCCGACAGGCTCACCAGTAGAGCCCGAGACATCAACCCCGGCAGGGACCTCTGACGCTAATCGATAGCGACAGTAATAAATGGCCAAATTTGAAGTAATCTCAAAGTTCACGCCATCCGGAGATCAGCCTAAAGCTATAAGCGAGCTATCTGCAGGGATAGCAAACGGTGCTCGTTTTCAGACGTTGCTTGGTGTAACCGGTTCAGGCAAAACAATGACAATGGCGCATGTGGTCAAAGAGACCCAGATGCCGGCTCTTATTTTGGCGCATAACAAAACTTTGGCGGCACAACTCGTCAACGAGATGCGCGAGTTTTTTCCCAATAATTCAGTCGAGTACTTCGTCAGTTACTACGACTATTACCAGCCGGAATCATACATTCCGTCTACTGATACCTTTATTGAAAAAGAAGCCAATATCAACGAGGAAATAGACAGGCTTCGCCACTCAACAACACGTTCACTCTGGGAAAGAGATGACGTAGTTGTTGTCGCTTCCATTAGCTGCATATATGGACTTGGCGTTCCTGAGCGCTACTTGTCTGCTGCCGTTGAGATAAAAAAAGGCCAAACGCTAGACCGCAACGATCTCTTGAAACAACTGGTCGGCATTTACTACGAACGCAACGACATAGTCGTTGAGCGTGCGCGATTTAGGGCACGGGGCGAAGTAGTGGAAGTTTACCCGGCACACGAAGAAAGAATTATTCGTGTTGAATTCTTCGGCGATGAGGTTGAGCGACTGGCAATGGTCAACCCAGTGACAGGTGAAATTGAAGAATTACCGGATGTTGTGCGCGTGTATCCAGCCAAGCACTATGTGGCAGACGAGCTGGAACTAGACAGAGCAATTGAACAAATAGAACTCGAACTAAATGAGCGTTTAGGCGAACTGGTCAGCGAAAACAAACTAGTCGAAGCCCAGCGCTTGAAACAACGTACTCGCTTTGACATTGAGATGCTTAAGGA
>JAKFVJ010000043.1 GCA_021732245.1 Candidatus Obscuribacterales bacterium
TAGAGTTGCCCAAACATACGCCAGTCCAGGTTGTTGCAATGGATTGAACGGAAGTTCAGTCATATTTGGTGGTATGAGCGTGCGCAACATAACTAGATGGCTAGGCATCCAACCAACGTAAATAAATCCAAGCACGGTGGTGGCGATATCCGCAATTGTTGCCGGTGGATTTTCATGACGGAAAAGCAATCGAAAGAATGATGTGCAAACACCAACAGTTAAAACAACAGGCAAATGCTCAATAGAAAAATCCCAGGAAAGATTCAATCCAGGAATTGCCGGCAACGCAGCAAGTACAAAAAAAGCAATGACCATGCTACGAATAATTCTTGGCGATGGATTCATACCCTTAGCCCGTGTCATGGCAATGTATTCTTCACCAGCTAGTAATGAAACCGCACAAAGAGCAATTGCTAGAAACACACCACCGGCCATGATGCTGCTGACGGCAACTACAAACATCAGCCATCCCCAGAGCGCTCTCATAGCTTCACCCCTGGATCGGAATTCGTCTTCGATGGATTGAATGACTTCATATCTGCACTGTCTTTGCTATGGGACATGAGACGAGCGGATATGAGAGCCGTTAATGGAATAGTTAACACCAGTCCAATGCTGCCTGAAAGCGCAGCTGCTATTTCAGTCGCCAAAAGATCAAGATTCAAAAGCTTTATCGAAGGCATTTGTGCAACCAACAACAAAAGTGGCAACGCACTTCCAGCGTAAGCCAACACAAGCGTATTGGTCATCGTGCCCATAATGTCGCGACCAACATTCATACCGGACTTGTACAAATCAGCCACGGTCAAAGTCTTATCCGTGGAACTTACTTCAGCAACACTGGAAGCAATTGAAATTGCCACATCCATAATGACGCCCAATGCTCCGATAAGCATTCCCGCTGCCAAAAGTCCGCTGTAGAACTTAAGCGGCACGCCGGCAAGAGTCGCTCTTAGGATTTGCGCTTCTTCACTGGTCAATCCCGTAAGTGGAGCGGTAATGATAACCACATAGGAAATGAGCCCGGCAACAATGACCCCGCCAATGGTTCCTAAAATTGCGGCATAGGCTTTCTTACTGAAGCCGGCAACCAAAAGCATTGAACTTGCTGTAGCTACAAGACAAATTCCTGTCGCAATGAGCAAGGGATTGCCGCCCTGAAGACTCAAAGGCAAAAGCACAAAAGCAATTAGCGCTACACAGATAACGAGACCGGCAAGTGACTTAATGCCTTTCTTACCGCCAAAAATTAGAAACACCGTCAGGAAAGCTGCAAACAACCAACCAAGAATTGGCGCGCGGTGGTAATCGGAAATATTTACTTCACTATGTCCATTCTTGTCAGTGATAACAGACAAGATAAGTTCTTGCCCTGGTTTAATATTTATATTGTAAGCAGGGTTGTCCGTAACTTCGTTGGTTACAGTGACGGTTGCACCCTTAAGCGTGCCTTCCAATATATTCACTTCAACCAATTGCTGCCCGCTGACGATACCGGTTGATTGTTGCAACGCTTGGTTAATTGACGGCTGAGAAATTTTCAGCACCTTACCCGCTACAAAATCTTCTTTCAATTCGTCAATGGCAAAAGCAGGCAGCAGAGAAATAACCATCAGCATAGTGGCCACGACAATCACTTGAAAGAAGCTTTTCAAATTAGCCAATCTCTTCGCCTTCTTCAAATTCCAGGCTCAACTGCAAGCCGTTAAACTTACGTCCAAGATGTTTGTACGCGGCAGGTGTAGCCATGCGTCCTCTAGGAGTCCTTTGCACAAAGCCTCTTTGAATTAAAAATGGCTCGTACACATCTTCCAAAGTATTGCTGTCTTCACCAAGCGTTGCAGCAATGGTATCGATGCCGACAGGACCGCCGCCATAACTATCAATAAGAATTTCCAGAAATCTTCTATCAGTTGGATCGAGACCTAATGCATCAACTTGATACGTGTTCAATGCTTCTTCTGCCAATGCACGATTAACGGAAGTCTTTTCTTTGTATTGGGCAAAATCTCGCACCAGCCTTACCAGCCTATTTGCAATACGTGGCGTGCCACGCGATCTAGCTGCTACAACTTCTACACCATCGGCTTCGATGCGAACATTCAAAATGCCTGCTGTTCTGTGAACGATAGAGGCCAATTCTTCCAGCCCATAATATTCAAGGCGAAGAACAAATCCAAATCGATCACGCAGAGCGTTCGAGATCATTCCTGCTTTAGTCGTTGCACCAATTAGAGTGAAACGCGGTAGAGGCAATCTCATACTGCGTGTTGCATGCCCCTTACCAGTTGTTAAATCAATGACGAAATCTTCAACGGCCGGATAAAGCAATTCTTCCGCCACGCGGCTCAACCGATGAATCTCATCGATAAACAAAACATCATGCGCTTCCAACTGGTGCACAAGACCAATGATGTCGCGCGGACGCTCAAGAGATGGTCCTGATGTGATGTGCAACTTGGAACCCATTTCATTGGCAATTACGTGAGCCAAAGTTGTTTTACCCAATCCAGGTGGACCGTAAAAGAGAATATGGTCCATCGCTTCGCCACGCGATTTAGCTGCGGCAATTGACATCTCTAAAATTGATTTCAGACGAGCCTGTCCAATGTACTCAGCAATACCCTTTGGTCTAAGGCTCAAATCAATGCTTTTGTCAGAGGCAAATTCCTCACCTGACAAAATTTTAGACCTGTTATTTTTAGGAGCGGAGCTAGGTCCCGGATTGCCTTGAGTCTCTGAAACAATTGGCGTCGCAGACGGCTTTCCGCCGCTTGCGCGCCGAGGTTCGGCATCTTCAGCAAAGCTCGATTTAATAGTCATCGCCATATTATAAGGTGACATTTACGGTTAATGAGAAATTCTTCAAGGTACTCAGCTCAAGCAACCATATAATGTCAACATGCCAGTAGAGTCATCTATCCAAAACAACGTTATGGCAGCGCCGGGGCAGATAGAATCGCCCATCGCGTCAACGCCTGCGCTTATTCCATCAAATCCTGAATTGTCGGTGCTTATTCCGGTGCTCAACGAAATTGAGAACCTGGAAAAACTGCACAAGCAAATCACCACAAATTTGGCAGCGCTTAACCGTGCCTTTGAAATTATTTACGTTGACGACGGATCGACAGACGGCTCCTATGAATTACTTTCAAAAATTGCCGCCAAAGATATGCGCGTTAAAGTCGTAAAATTCGTGCGCAATTTTGGTCAGACAGCAGCATTAGCTTGCGGAATTGATCACGCAGCCGGCGACATTCTAATTCCAATGGATGCCGATTTGCAAAATGATCCTGCCGACATCGAGCAGCTTATCCAGAAATTGGAACAAGGTTATGATGTGGTTAGCGGCTGGCGCAAAGAACGTCAGGACGAACTCTTCTTGAGACTAATTCCGTCGTGGTGCGCAAACAAATTGATTTCCGTAATCAGCGGCGTGCGCTTGCACGATTACGGCTGCTCACTGAAGGCTTATCGTCGCGAAGTAATCAAAGACATTCGCCTCTATGGTGAAATGCACCGCTTCGTCCCCATCTATGCAAGCTGGGTAGGCGCTAAAGTTACTGAGATGCCTGTTACTCACCATGCCCGCCAGTTCGGCAAGTCGAAATACGGAATTGAACGCACTTTCAAGGTCATCCTTGATCTTATGACCGTCAAGTTTCTCTCATCCTATGCAACTAAGCCAATTTACGTATTCGGCTCAGCTGGTCTCTGGTCCTTTGTGGCAGCGGCTGGCGGCTTTACTTGGATGGTTATCCTCAAGTTTTTCTACAACTGCACCTTCATTCAAACCCCGTTGCCTGTGCTTGTAGCTATGTTTTTCATGCTCGGTATTCAGTTTATCCTCATGGGACTTTTGGCTGAAATCCTCATGCGCACCTATCACGAGTCCCAAGACAAGCGCATTTACATAGTAAAGTCATCGATTAACTGCCAGAGCGACAGATAAAGTGGCTCACCCTCAAATAGCACCGAGAATGCGCTTATAGCGCTACAATTAGATATTGCAGACATCCGTTTTAAGCATTTCATAGAAGAAGAGAAATGGCACCCACCAAGGAACAAGCAGGAATCGACTTCCTACATCCTGGGGCAGAATTAGGCTATTGGCTGGCAGTTGTAGTAGCCGGCTATATAGGTCTTGTCTTTGCATTGGGCGCTCCCCACATACTCAATCAACGAATTGAAGTGGGGGAAGTTGCCACTCAAAATATCATTGCTAAAAAATCAATGCAGGTAGTCGATGAGCTGGCAACGCATAGAGCGCGTGACTTTGCCAGACATGCCGTATCGCCCGTACTGAAATGGGACCATAGCGCCGACGATAGAATTATCACCCGCCTGAATAAGGCATTGGAAAGCGGGATTTACTCAAATTCTTATAGTACCGAACAAAAAGCGCAAGTCATTCAATCAACAAAACAGTTGCTCAAGATTAGTCCGCTTTTGCCGGAACAAGATCAAAAACAATTGCAACTTTCCGCTTTAGAAGTTTTACCGGCGAACTGGGATGCCGGACTAAGAGCTCAAACGGCACACTTAATTGCAGCGTGCCTTGAATCTAATGTACTTCTCGATACGGAAGCCACCAAAGCAAAAGGTGAGCAAGCGGCGCGCCAAATAGATCCGGTGATGAAAGAGGTCAAGAAAGGTGACCTGATTGTCCCGCGCGGACAGGTAGTATCAGCAGAACATGTGCACACTCTGGGCACGGTCGGCGGCAATCAGGAAAGAGATACGGCCGCTCTAATGAGCCTTTGTATTTCACTGCTTGCAGCGTTTGTCTTGACGGGCATTTTCCTCTGGTCGTATGAACCTCGACATATGTTCTCACATTCATCAATTGGTTTAATCTGCACAATTTGTGTTGTCACATCATCTATTGCAGCGTTTGCCGGCGCTCAGTACCCGCAGTTTATTCCATTGCCTGCCGCAGCCCTCGTAATGACAATTTTCCTCGGTCCACGAATCGCAGCTGTCATTGCCATGCTGTTGATCATATTTCTCTATACAGACAGCCTGGTGAAACTCCCCGATCTAATTGCACTAGGCACTGCTTCAATGTTTGCCTTGGGTGGACGCATATCAGATCGCCAACACCTGATGTTGCGCGGAGTATTAATTGGATTAACTCAAGCAGGCGCTTACTTTGCTATTGTGCTTCTAACCCAATCAGCTCATTCGGCATCCGAACTTATTGCCGACCTCACATTGCAATTACTCGGCGGTCTTTCTTCAGCTATTGTGGCCATAGGCAGCCTGCCATTTTTAGAAAATCTCTTTGGTGTTGTGACACCATTTCGTCTTGCTGAATTGACTGATCCTACACAACCTTTATTGCGCCAACTGGAAGACAGAGCACCTGGTACATATCAGCACAGCCTCGCTGTAGCCAATCTTGCTGAAGCAGGCGCTAAAGCAATAGGCGCTGATGCCAATCTTGCCCGCACCGGCTCTCTCTATCACGACATAGGCAAACTTGTTCGTCCAGTTTATTTTATTGAAAATCAACTCGGCAATAAAAACCCGCACGATGAAATTCCGCCAGAGGAAAGCAGAGATCGCGTGCTTGCCCACGTTACAGACGGCATAACACTTGCACACAAATACGGTCTACCAAAAATCGTGCAAGACTTTATTCCGCAACATCAAGGAACAACAGTGATGGCTTATTTCTATCACAAGGCTTGTTTGCGCGATGGTACGGAAAACGTCAACACTTCGTTCTATAGATATCCCGGGCCCAAACCACAATCGAAAGAAGCGGCAATTGTAATGCTTGCTGACGTATCGGAAGCGGTTACACATAGCATGCGCGACCCCAGCGAAGAAGAAGTTGAAGCTGCCATTTCCGCCGTATTTAAGGCTCGTACAGACGACGGACAATTTTCGGAATCCGGAATGACTGCCCAAGATCTTGAAAAGGTGAAAAAAGCTTTCGGTCGAGTATGGCGCACTTTGCACCACGAAAGGCTAAAATATCCCTCCACAACTACTGGACGGATGCCATCACCTCCGGATTCAGTATCTCCTTCGCCCGAGGAAGGTTGTTGCTAGAAACGCTTGAATCACTTGACAATATTTCGATCCATTTAAAGTCGATTTAATCTTTCCGATAATTAAACAGATCAAATTTATGATCTAATTAGGGCATGACTTGGAGACCAATGAGCCCAAATTTCACATACAGCACGCAGATGTCGTCGTTCGTGGCGCCACCTGTCAACGATGAGACGTCCGCCAAACAAGACGTCTTACCGGTTGGCTTAACGTATGTCGACCACATGTGGTATTTCGCGCTTTCCGGCAAAGCTCTCAAGCCAGGCAAAATGACTTCCAAAATAATGCTCGGTCAACCAATACTGATTGGTCGCGATCGTGACGGCAAAGTGTTTGCCATGAAAGACATTTGCCCGCACCAAGCGGTCCCACTGTCCAAAGGTCGCTTTGATGGTTGCGAAGTTGAGTGTTGCTTCCATGGTTGGAAATTTGACACTGAAGGTGTCTGTACAGAAATTCCTTCACTTGTAGAAGGACAATCAATCAATTTGTGCAAGATTGCCACAGAAGCATATCCATGTAGAGAAGTGAAGGGCAATATCTGGATCTACTTCGGCAGGCACAAAGAAAATACGCCGGAAATTCCAACTGCTCCAGGTTTGGATGGAATTTCCTACGATCAAACAACTACTACTTTATTTTTGCCCACACATATCGATTATGCAGCAGCCGCGCTAATCGACACAGCGCATGTGCCATATGTGCACAATGCCTGGTGGTGGCGTTCAGCTCGTGTTCTAAAAGAGAAGACAAAGACTTATGTGCCTGAAGGTACCGGCTGGACAATGGTGCGTCACAAGCCTTCCAAGCATTCCATGATTTTCAAACTAATAGGCGATCATATCGAAACTGAAATTAGTTTCCGCCTGCCGGCTTGCCGTCGTGAATACATTATCTTCGGTGGCAAAACTATACTTTCCGGAATCACAACTTTGACTCCTATCGATGAAAACACAACGGAGTTAAACCACACAACCTACTGGACAATTAGAGGATTCAAGCCACTTGTTGAACCAATAATCCAATATTTTGTTCGCGTATTTCTCGGACAAGATGCCACCATTGCTCAAATGCAGGCGGAAGTCTTGAAGTACAAACCAGACTTGATCATGACTATTAAAGACGTAGGCACACCGGGTAATTGGTACTTCCAATTAAAGCGCAACTGGAACTACGCCGCCGCCAAAGGCATTCCATTCGTAAATCCGATCAAAGAGAAAGTCCTAAAGTGGCGGACGTGATCCTGGTTCTGTAGGGGCGCATTGCATGCGCCCTTTTTGTGCATTATTGCTTGTGACGATAGAAAGAGATCGACGTCTGTCCGTAATCCCGTCGATCATAGAAAACTAAATTCCCCGACTCTTCAGGTAATTTGAATTCTCTTGCATGTTCAATTGCAAGGACTCCATCGTCGTGCAGAATATCTCGACGTGCGACTTGATGAAGGACACTTTCTGATTGCCGACTCTTATACGGCGGGTCGGCGAAAATAATATCGAAGCCTCGCTTCGGAAGTTGATCCAAAAAACTTCGCACGTCGGCTTGAATCACCTGCCCCTGAAAGTTCAACCTATCCAGATTATCCTCGATGGCTTTGACCATTCTGCGGCTTTCATCAATGGCGACGAGTTCCCTAGCTCCTCGACTAAGAGCCTCCAGACCCATGAGTCCTGACCCCGCAAATAGGTCCAGAAACCGGGCATCATCTACTTTGTTACGCAATATGTTGAAAAACGCTTGCCTTATCTTAGAGGCAGTGGGTCTGGCTTCTAGCCCTGGAGGGCAGATTATTTCGCGTCCTCTGGCAATGCCGGCGGTAATACGCATAGACCTTTATACAACCTAAACAATATGTAATAGGGAGACATGGTAACATGTCATGACTATGTCATCCAGGCGCCTAGCTCGCGAACTAGCGATTATTACATTGCCCCAGTTGCCCAAAGATGAGGCAAAACTGGATCAGCTGGAATTGGACTTTTTGGTGTCCAAAGCCGTGCAAATGCTTTGCGATTATGCCAAGCAAAATTTGGCTGACGCCAATGCTTTGCTGGTGAAAGCCGATCAAGAACTTAGCGAGATTGAAATTGAACACAGTGATAATGCTCGGAATGTAGACGAGCTGGAATCGGTTCCGCTTACGACCGGTCAATTACGCAAACAGCTTGAGTTGATTGAAAGATCACTTCATCTTGCTTCAGAAGCATTAGATATTCCAGAAATTGCCACACACAGTGCGCATATCATCAAAGAAGTAAACTGCAAAAAATGTAATGTCACTTTGGAAGTGCCAATTCAAAAGACGAGTGAATCAGATGTTCTTTCCTTCTTCCGTCAACTAATAACCACTTACATGGAACATCGTGAGCAAATTGACGAATTCCTCAAACAAATAAAAGCGAAGTGGCGTTTAGATCGCATGATCTCCATTGACCGCGATATTCTTCGACTTGCCTGTGCCGAGTTATTCTTCATGCCGGATGTACCTGTCAAAGTTGCCATCAACGAAGCCGTTGAATTAACACATCGTTTCGCCGATGACAGAGCTGCGAAGTTTATCAACGGCGTGCTTGCCGATCTTTCTGAAACTGCTGGTCAATACAGAACCACCGGCGAATTTAAATTACAAGAACAAGAAGCGGCAGCAACACATTCATCCGACAATTAGAGATGACTGACGAACAAACCAATCAAGAACAAGGCAAAGGCTGGTGGGGCTCTACCCTCGGCAAACTCAAGTCCGCGCTTTCTAAAACAAAGGAAGCCGTAGTTTATTCCGTTGTTGAGCATCCAACCGCTCACGAACAAACCGACTTTTCACAAGCCACTGAACATGTCGCTGCTCCAGTTGCAGCGCCGCCGGCTCCTCCTCGTGCAATTGACGATGATTATTTGGAAGACCTGGAAGAGAAACTCATCAAAGCAGACTTAGGTCTTGCCACAGTTGAGCTGATGATCGGTCATTTACGTACTCAAGCAAAACAATCCGGCTGGACTTCACACGACGTAGAGAAGTTTTTGCAAAAGGAATTTCAGACTCTTTTACAAGCTGCTCCTAATTGCAAACTCAAGATTGAAGATAACAAGCTCAATATCATTCTTGTAGTCGGTGTCAATGGCACCGGCAAGACTACCAGCATCGGCAAATTATCCTGGCGTTTCAAATCTCAAGGACACAAAGTCTTGATTGCAGCAGGCGACACTTTTAGAGCTGCAGCCGAATCACAATTGGAAATCTGGGCACAAAGAGCCGAAGTCGATATCGTTCGACTAGCTGATGGTTCTGATCCAGGCGCCGTTGTCTTCAAAGCAATACAGCGAGCCAAAGAAGAAAACTACGACATTCTCATAGTTGATACGGCAGGTCGCTTGCACAACAAATCCAATTTAATGGCCGAATTGAAAAAGATAAGAGGCGTCGTCGACAAAAATGCTCCAGATTGCAATATCGAGTCGCTACTTGTTATTGACGCATCCACCGGACAAAACGGCATGCAACAAGCCCGCGTCTTCACAGACATATGCCCGCTGACAGGCGTCATCTTAACCAAGCTAGACGGCACATCCAAAGGCGGCATCGTCTTCAGCATAGCCCGCGAACTAAAAATTCCAGTCAAACTAATTGGACTCGGCGAGCAAATAGATGACCTGCGTGACTTTGAGCCGGAATTGTTCGTTGAGGCGTTATTCGCCTAAATTCAAGCTTGACCGGACCTTGACAAAAGCTTATCCTGTACGTATAATTGTACATGTACAGAATAGGAGACATTGCCATGGAAGCCATTTCGTATACGCAAGTCCGAGAAAAACTGGCCAAAACTATGGATCAAGTTTGCGAGAACCACGCTCCAATTATTATTACAAGACAGAATGCAAAGCCTGTAGTAATGCTCTCGCTCGAGGACTATGAGGCAATGGACGAAACAGCCTATCTCTTGAGAAGTCCGGCCAATGCCAAAGAACTGTTGAAGTCCATAAAAGAAATTGAAAAGGGTAAAGTTAAGGAGAGAAAACTCCTTAAGTGAAAATTCTCTTTAGCGAAACATCGTGGCTACATTATTTGTACTGGCAGGAAAATGATCCAAAACGCCTGGCACGAATCAATGACCTTATAAAGGACGTGCAGCGCAGCCCTTTCCAAGGCATAGGCAAGCCGGAACCTCTAAAAGCAGATCTGTCAGGCTACTGGTCTCGGCGAATAGATCGAGAACATCGACTAGTCTACAAGATACAAGACGATTGCATTCTCATTGCCCAGTGTCGCTATCATTACTAAGATAGTGATCAACTGCGATAGATGTCGTCTAGGGCATCAGGATTTTCCACTGATGAAAGATCGCCAATCGGTTCACCAATATACTTTCGTCGAATAGTTCCACGAACTATTTTGCCTGAACGTGTCTTCGGCAATGCACGTACGACATGAACCGCTTCCGGCTTCAGTGGCCCGCCAAGTTTTTTGGCAACAAGATCTTTCAACTGTTTGATGATTTCATCACTTGCTTGTGTATTTGGTGTCAACACGACAAAACATACAATGCCTTCACCTTTTATCTCGTGTGGCACACCGATAACAGCAGCCTCTGCTACTTGGGGATGCTCGATAAGAATTGACTC
>JAKFVJ010000045.1 GCA_021732245.1 Candidatus Obscuribacterales bacterium
CTATTGGTCCGCATCCATCTTCAACAATAAAGAATGGGAAGAACTGCAGCTTTATGAACAGAATTATTCCAGGAACCATTAGAAGAAATAATCCAATCTGAAATGCAATCCCCAAAATTAGAGCGGCAACGACCGCGCTAAATGTAAGAGGGTAACAGGAAAAGAGCTGATTGAAATCTGTTGGATGTTTATCAACTAAGTCTAGTGTCAACTTCAGCATTCCCATACTAAGTATGCAGCTGATGATAAGCGAAGCAAAACCGGCAACACTTGCAAAAATCTGCGATACCGGTGAATCTGTACCAAGCACCATTACGAAAACAGCCAACATGACGAGTGGCAACAATCCGGCTAATAATGTGACTACAAATGCGCCAAGCATTGTCACAAAATTGTTTTTGGTAACGTCCCAACCAACTTCAAGTGATTCCGCGATTGAAAATTTTGCCATAAAATTAGTCCGCCTTTCTCTCCAAAACAATTTTACAGGAAACTATTGACGCACATACATACGTATGTTATCTTTTCTTTCGTCAGGTTGAACTATCCACCAATCCAAATCCTAGCCACACCTGGAGCTTTCCGGGCTCGACCTGACGACTGCTGCCACCAAGATTCCTTCTTGTCGTAACCTGGAAAACCAGGTTACGCAGCGGCTCTTTAAGCCGCCCTGCTGAGAAAACGCGCTATTCAATTTCTGGAAAACTGTTGACACCCATACCTCTGTATGGTATTCTGTTCTCATCAGATTGACATAGCCCCATCCTATATTCCATCCGCCCTGGACACTTCCAGGCTCAATCTGACACTGCTGCCACCAAGATCCCCAACTTGTCGTAACCTGGAATCCAGGTTACGCAGCGGCAGCTGTGTGCTTATTTCTGGAATAGCTAACATCCCCTCTCCCCGAGAAGAAGGAGATATTTGGCCAAATGACTAAAGTCAAAAGCAAACTTTCATCTCAGGGCGTCGCAATAGAAGTTTCAGACCATCTTCTCAGCGATTTAAGAAAGCTTATTAATCAAGCACGAAGCCATGTTGCACGACAGGTAAACACCAACCTAGTGATTCTTAATTGGCACATTGGAAAAAGAATTTCAAAAGAAATTCTAAGAGAAAAACGTGGAGAGTATGGCAAACAAATTGTAGAGCGCATCGCCAAACAACTTAGCAAAGAATATGGCCGTGGCTATTCTCGAACTATCTTGTTTGACATGGTTCATTTCGCCGAGGTATTTCCAAACATAGGAATTGTCCACTCACTGAGTGGACAATTGGGCTGGACCCATTTTCGCCAAATTATTTACTTAAAAGATGAATTACGGCGAGAATTCTATTCTGAGATATGCCGACTTGAACGTTGGAGCGTACGTACCCTACAAAAGAAAATCGAGGGGATGCTCTTTGAACGTATATCTCTATCTAAAAGAACGGATGAATTTGTAAAACAAGAACTAGAAACTCTCCGAAAAGAAGATCAATTAACACCGGATTTAGTATTCCAAGATCCTTATCTACTCGATTTCCTGGGTCTTAAAGACAACTTCGCAGAGAAAGATCTTGAAGCAGCGATTATCCGAGAAATGGAACACTTCTTATTAGAGCTAGGTACACATTTCTGTTTTCTAGCTCGACAAAAAAGGATTCAGGTAGACAATGATGATTACTATTTAGATCTTCTTTTCTATCATCGAAAGCTTAGACGGTTAATAGCAATTGAACTAAAAACGAATCCATTTAAGCCTGAATATAAAGGGCAAATGGAGTTATATCTTCGCTGGCTAGACAAATATGAACGATGCGAGGGAGAAGAAGCCCCTATCGGGCTCATTCTATGTACTGGCAAATCAAAAACAGAGCAGATTGAATTACTCGGTCTTGATACAAGTGACATTCGAGTCGCCGAGTTTATTACCGAAGAGCTTCCTAAAGAAGTGCTATCCAAACAATTTCATGAAGCAATAAAACGCGCACGCGAACGACTTACTCACAGCAAAGAACCACAAATACCACTCAAATCAGAAGCTAGAAAGAGCCCGCTCCAAAATGAATATTCGCAATGAAGTCGCTGTACTAAAACAACACCTCGAACATCTTTTTCCAGGTAAGTGGATTTCCGGCAATAACTTAGATGAACGGCACGGAAAACAAAAGCTTATCTCAACTGGACTTCCGGAAATAGATCATGGACTTATAAATGGACTCAGCCGCCAGCGTATTACAGAATGGCTCGGCACAACGTCTTCAGGAAAAACAACTTTTCTACGCAATCTTATAAACAATTGGTGTTCTGCCGGATTCAATGTTGCCTACATAGATATTGAAAGCCGATTGCTTGCCAGTGATTGGGCTTATCTCAATCAAGACTCTTATAAAGGTCGCTTTTGGGCTGTCCGTTTAAACAACAAAACACAAGATGCCGTATGGGCAGCCGAACAACTTATTCGTTCACATGCCTTTGATGTGGTGATACTTGATTTAGCAACAGATAAAACAACAGCACATAATCAAAGCCGTCATCATGCTCGTTTGCAGCGAGCACTCGATAAATCACGAACAGCCTTATTAATCCTCAAGGACATAAAGAGCTTTGCTCAAAGTAATAGCTGGGGTTGCCATGCTCGCTTTTCTTTTGCCTGGCAAAAGGTAGCTTCTCAAAATAAAACCCCAAACCAAAAAGGATTATCCGGCATAACAGCAATTTTGCCGGCAACAGATTTATTGGTTTCTAAAGACGGCATGTCCAAGAGTTTGGCAATTACCCCGTACGAGGAGGGCGGTCAATATGTCCAGAATTGCTTGTTTACGCATCCCTCAATTCCAGATCGCCGTACACCAAAAGCATGAACCGGATTTGAAAAATACTGCCTTTGTCATCCTCGACAACAACGCGGAAGGCAACGGCCGATCAAAGATTTTCATGTGCTCTGACAAAGCCAGTCAGAAAAACATTATTGCCGGTATGCGTTTATCGGAAGCCAAAGCAGTATGCTCCATATTAGGCTTTCGCAAATACGAATCTCAACTCTATCAAGAAGCACAAAAGAAACTCATTCAAGAATTTGTCTTGTGGTCACCTAAAGTCTCAGCAGATCAATTAGGCACATTTTTACTGGACGCCTCTGGACTAAGCCATTTAGGCGGCGAAAATACTTTTTGCCGCAATCTTCTTAAAGCTGCCGGCAAAGCTGGCTTTGTAAATGCCCACGTAGGAGTCGCCGACAGTGCTTTTGCTGCCGAAGTTGCTTCTCGCCTGAAAAACAAACGTTGGCACGTGGTACCAAAAGGGCAAGACAAAAATGTTCTAGCCCCACTTTCCATCTGGCATTTACCAATTAGTTTTGATATGAAAGAAGCTCTTTCGGATCTTGGCATTAAGACAATGGCTCAATTATTGGCCATTCCCGTGCCCGAGCTTATCGAACGCTTTGGTTTGGAGGCTTTATTTGCCATAAATCTTTCTCAAGGCATAGACAAGCGCAAGCCACATCTTCCCCCTCAAGAAAAACATTTTGAATGTTCAGTTGAACTGGGCGCCCCAATGGAAGCGCTTAACGAGACTCTATTTATCCTCAAATCCATGATTGACAGGCTGCTTATTCAATTGAGAAAAGAAGATATTGCAGTCGAAGAGTTAACTATTGCCTTCTACAACGACAATGACAAATTCGATGAACGTCCTGTCAAATTGCTTCGACCTTCAGGCAACAATAAATTCCTTCTGGAAGTTTTAAAACTATCCCTGGAAGCAAAACCGCTCATGCGCGAATACACAGGCATTACTCTTGCTGTCAGCCGCTTTACCAATGCGCTTTGGGAGCAACAAGAATTTGACGAAATAGCAGAAGACAAAAGTAAGAATGACATATCACCTGCATTACTTCTTATGCTGCAACGCTTCAATACCCGTCTTGGCGAAAATGCTGTCGTAAAGCCTTTGGCAAATGATCAATACATACCTGAGCACGCAGGAGTCTGGGTACCGGTTCTTAACGAACAGCATCCTGTTTTGCCGCTGAGCAATAATTACCTGAAGGTCTACAACAACAGCAAAGGCAATGCGGCAAATCTAGTTTTAAAACAACACAAAGAACCTATTCCTGTGCTCGTAAAACTCAATGGTTTATTGCCAGGCGCTATTGCCTATCAAGGGCAATGGTATCGCATCAACCAGATAACCGTTCCTGATCGCCTATCAGGACTCTGGTGGGAAAAGGCCATCTATAAATCCTATTACATGGCTGAAGCTGAGCCACAACAATACAAAGAAGCAGGTGTTTCCTTGATGCTCTTAACCGAGCACATAAATCAAGGCAAAAGCAGTTGGTACATGGAAGGCTATTATGACTAACAAAATAGAATATGCCGAATTACATTGTCATTCAGCATTTTCTTTGCTTGATGGAGCCTCCAACCCCGAAGATCTAGTATCCCGCGCTAAAAACATCGGCTTAAAGGCTCTAGCACTTACTGACCATGATGAATTAGGTGGCATTCCTCGATTTGCTCATGCGGCTAAAGAACTTTCCCTTGAAGCAATTATCGGATCAGAGCTGACTTTAGAAGATGACTCACATCTGACCTTATTAGCCGAAAATATAGACGGCTACAAACATCTTTGCCAATTATTGAGCAATGCGCGTTTAAAAGGACCCAGAGGCAGTCCCAAAATAAGCTACGAGGCATTGGCGAATAATTCAAAGGGATTAATAGCCCTATCTGGTTGTCCAAAAGGATGCATTCCCTCGGCTTTTGCTAAAGGAGATTCCGCTATCGCCTATGAGCAAGCCAGTAAATTGCGCGATATTTTCCCAGATAGCTTTTTCCTGGAACTCTGGGATCACGAACTAAGACAAGAAGCACTTTTAAACAGACAACTTTTAGAATTATCCAAAAGTCTAAATATCCCCTGGGTAACAACAAACAATGCACACTATGCAAGTCCCGGCGGAAGAATCATTCATGATGTGCTTACTTGTTTAAGGCATGAAGTAACTCTGGAAACAGCCGGCAGGCGCCTGCGCCCCAACGGCAACTGGTATTTGAAATCGCCGGAAGCTATGGCTCGTCTCTGGCAGCATAATCTAACCGGCATCAAAAATAGCGTGCGCATTGCCGAGCGCTGCGCTTTTCGCTTGGGTGCCTTAAAGCCGGCATTGCCACCATTTCCAGTTGCCGATAGCACAACGCACGATCAATTCCTCAGCAAATTAGTCTGGGAAGGAGCCACGCATCGTTACCCGCACCTCAAAGATAAACACATAGATCAAATCAATCACGAATTAGCTGTTATAAAACGCTTGCAATTGGCTCCCTATTTTTTGATTATGTGGGATATAGTTCGTTTTGCTCAATCTCAAGGAATTGCCGTGCAGGGACGTGGCTCGGCAGCTAATTCAGCCGTTTGTTATTGCTTATCTATTACGGCTGTTGACCCAATTGGCATGGAACTTCTATTTGAGCGCTTTCTTTCAGAAGGACGTGAAGGACCACCTGATATTGATCTCGATATTGCTCATCTGGAAAGAGAAAAGGTAATTCAGTATGTCTACGAAAGATATGGGCGCGAACATGCCGCTATGGTCTGCGAAATTGCCACATACCGAGGAAAATCTGCTGTGCGCGATGCCGCGCGCGTATTAGGCTTTGCTCCTGAACAAGCCGACAAATTAGCTCAACAAGCCCATTACCGAGAAGCATCGGAAGCAGCTCAAGGGCTAGCTGCCGGCGGCGCACGCGAAGCCGGACTTGATCCTGATGACAGGCGAGTGAAACTACTTCTCAAAGTTGTTGCCGGATTAGATCACTTGCCCCGGCATCGTTCTATTCACGTCGGCGGTTTTGTGTTGGCTGCCGAACCACTTGGCTCACTTGTGCCTATTGAGCCTGCCTCCATGGAAGGCAGAACCGTCATTCAATGGGACAAGGACGACTTAGAACTAACAGGCATGATCAAAATTGATTTGCTTGGGCTGGGCATGCTGACGATGATCCAAGAAGCTGTAAAGCTTGTAAAACAACATCGTAATTTTGATCTTGATTTAGCACATCTAAATATGAGCGATCCAAACATTTACAAAATGCTTCAGCAAGCCGATACGATAGGCGTCTTTCAAGTCGAATCACGCGCGCAAATGAATATTCTGCCGCGTCTAAATCCAACGCATTTTTACGACATCATTGTCTCCATTGCTTTAGTGCGCCCCGGCCCTATTCAAGGCAATATCGTCCACCCTTACGTAAGGCGCCGGCGAGGCGAAGAAGAAGTCAGTTATCTCCACCCATCGCTTGAACCAATTTTAAAACGCACCCTAGGCGTGCCATTATTTCAAGAACAAGGCATGCGTCTGGCTGTAGTTGCCGCCGGCTTTACGCCCGTACAAGCTGATCAACTGCGCATTGTTATGAGTCATAAAAGATCGCACGAAAAAATGGCTAAAATCTGCGTAGATTTATCGGCCGGCATGCAGGCAAACGGCTTTTCAGAAGAAGCCATTGAAACAATTACTCACCAGCTAAAAGCATTTGCCAATTATGGCTTTCCGGAAAGCCATGCTGCTTCCTTTTCGCTTTTGGTCTATGCTTCTGCTTATCTCAAAAAATATTATGCGCCGGAATTTTACTGCGCCATACTTAACGCTCAACCAATGGGTTTCTACAGCCCAGCAACACTCATTCGCGATGCTCAACGTCATGGAGTCACAGTACTCCCACCCGACCTCGCCCACAGCCAATGGGACTGCACGCTGGAGAACTTTGTCATCCTGAGCAACGCGAAGGATCTACCGCAACGATCCGATATTCAGGTTGATAAACACGAAGCAAGTTTACTTACGGCAGATTCTTCGGCTGCGCCTCAGAATGACAAAAACAAGAGTGACAAAGCTTTGCGTATAGGCCTTCGTTATGTCAAAGGACTCGGTTCCAAAGCCGAAAAGTTTTTGAAAGATGCATGGCAAAAAGGTGGTCCTTTTACATCGACTGAAGACGTTTGTCAAAGAAGTGGGCTTGGACCCAAAGCGCTTACGCTCTTAGCTAAAGCAGGTGCGTTTGAGACTTTGCACAAAGGGCGGCGCCAAGCACTTTGGTCCGTACTTGCATTATCGAAGAAGCAACAAAAAAATGAGCCTCTAAAAAAACTTCTGCCACCTAAAGATCCAGATCATATCCAACTCTTAATTCCTGAGATGACAGAGCTGGAAACGATGTCTGCCGATTACGCCACTCTGGGTCTTTCCACAGGCAAACATCCTATGACCTTCTATCGTTCATGGGCAAAGGAAAGACAAATCTACTCTTGTCTGGATGTTGTGAACGGACAAGATGGCAATGTCATAACAGTTGCCGGAGGCGTCATTTGCCGCCAGCGTCCAGGCACTGCCAAAGGCTTTGTCTTCATCACTCTAGAAGACGAAACCGGCATGGCCAATGTCGTCATTCGCCCCTTTATCTTTGATAAGTACCGCAAGGTTATTTTGAACTACAGCTTTCTTGCTATAACCGGCAAACTGCAATTACATGAAGGAGTAGCCAATGTCATAGCCGATCATATAGAAGAACTCCCACAACTTAAGGGCAACCCGCTAATACCTTCTAGGGATTTCCAGTAAGAATATTAAGTGTTGAACAAAAACCACCCAAGCCATACGAGATCCGATATAACAAAAATAGGAGCCAAAATAAGGAGCTCTCCTATGTCGAATTACGAAGAAGGTGAAGGAGAGGGTCAACCAAGCGAGCAGCTGACACTTTCCCGTCTTGCCGTGACCAATACGTCCGGCGACCAGATAGCCTACGACGTAACCGGCCAAATCATTGAATTTCAGTACTACGGACAACCCGGGTCATTTAAGATCCTGCAACAAGACCAAGATCATCATGTAACTGAATTCCGAGCACCCAACGGTTCGATTTTCTCGAACTTCCACGGAGCTTGGGAGTGTTACGATCCGGCCAATTGCAGAACATCCGGTTGTCTTTCCCAAACTGAAGTTACGATAGATGAGACCGGCTTACATGTAGACAGTTGTGTCGGCCGTGACTTCCTAGGTCTGCCATCAAGTTCCATGCGGAAACAATAGCAGCCGCTCGCTCACATAATTACTGACGTAGTGACTCTACGCCTTCTTTGCTGGCGCAATTTTTACTAGCACTACATAGACAATTGAGGAGACAAAGAAGCCGACAAACCAGGCATAGTCATAAAGCGGCTTCAACGCAGGCACAACTAGTCCAACCCAAGCCAGTGCACAACCGGCAAGAGTTGCTACAACTGCTCGCCAATTCCAGCCGTTAGCAAATCTGTACTCGCCTTCAGTTAGATAGAGATCTTTGAGCACCAATTGCTTTTTGTTAACCAACCAATAATCAGCAATCATTACACCGGCAATTGATCCCAAACCGCCTGAATAACCAAGCAACCAGGTAAAGATATAGCCTGATGGATCAGCAACTAGCCTCCATGGTTGCATCAAGATGCCGGCAATACCTGTAATCAATCCACCAATGCGGAAGGATATGACCTTTGGAAATGCATTGGCAAAGTCATTTGCCGGCGATACAACGTTGGCAGCAATGTTCACAGAAAGAGTGGCGACAAAAACTGTGAACATAGCGATGGCAATGACAAATGGTTGGTCAAATTGACCGATCAATTTGACTGGATCCCAAAGCTCTGACATTTTCATGTGCGGATAAATAACCACAGCAGCTGATGTGATGATTACGCCCATAGCAGCAAATAAAGTCATGGTTGTCGGCAGTGCCACAACCTGACCGATTATCTGCTCTTTCTGACTGCGTCCAAAACGTGTGAAGTCAGGCATGTTTAATGACAGAGTTGCCCAATATCCAATCATTGCTGTTACTGATGGAATAAACACCGGTAAAAACTCAGCCAAAGTATTGAACTTGCTTTTCTCTGTCATCAAATAGCCAAACCCGTGGGCCTCGGTGACTGCCCAGCCAAACAAAGCTAGGGTCATGACCAATACAAATGGAGCGGCCACTCCTTCTACTTTCTTGAGCAGATCCATGCCGCAGAAAATGATGTAGATATTGGCTAACCAGAATAGTCCAAAAGAGATCCACTCCGTTGGAGTGTGATCAGCAACTGGTCCACCAAGCATTGTGTGCCAGCCAGGAATTACTGCTGAAAAAAACGTATCCAGTGCTTGTCCGCCGATCCAGGCTTGAATGCCAAACCAACCGCAAGCAACAACAGCTCGCATCAACGCAGGCAAGTTTGAACCTATGGTCCCATAACTTGCGCGAGCAAATACTGGAAATGGAATGCCGTACTTTGTACCTGGATGAGAGTTAAGAAGGATAGGAATAAGAACAATAACGTTGCCCAGCGAAATGGTGAGAATTGCTTGCCACCAGTTCATACCGGAAGCGATAAGTCCGGACGCCAGCATGTAAGCAGGAATACTTGCGCACATGCCAATCCAAAGAGCGGCATAGTTGTAAGTCGTCCAGTTACGCTTGCCTACTGGAACAGGAGCTAAGTCTTCATTGTAGAGAGCGCTTGCATGCAGAGACTCCGGATTGACTAGCTCAACGCGCCCATCCAAATGAGCTTTCACGTCAGCACTTCTATCGGCTGCCTTACTTATCACAGACCCCCCTTGCATAATTAGCCCGCCCTCCAATTTGTTCAATTTGGCGATTTTAGCCGATTTCCAAGATGTTCTTCTTGATATGCCTCTTATATTGCGTTGCCATGGGCATTTTATTGAGGCTCCCGCCATGCTATAACCAGACCGAAATAACGGGGTAAATCGTGCCACAAACCCATCACATAGAGCGTCACTTTACAGCCAGCCAGACGGTCCGCGATATCGTCATCGGCATGGCAGATGGGCTAACAGTTCCTTTTGCTCTGGCGGCAGGTCTAACAGGTGCCATTGCCTCTACAGGCATTATTGTTACAGCCGGCATGGCCGAAATTGCCGCAGGCTCGATAGCAATGGGTCTAGGTGGTTATTTAGCCGCCAAAAGCGATGCTGAGCACTACGAGAGCTAACTCAAACGCGAGCAGCGCGAAGTCGTAGAAAAGCCTGAGGCGGAAAGACACGAAGTCAGAGAAATTTTCCGCGAATACGGGCTAACCGAAGAGCAAATCGCCCCAATAATCGACGCCTTTCAAACACGCCCAAAAGACTGGGTCAACTTCATGATGCGCTTTGAACTAGGCATTGAGAAACCAGAACCAACTCGAGCAAGAAATAGCGCAGCCACAATTGCCGGAGCCTATATTGCCGGTGGGCTAATTCCACTTATGCCTTACATGCTGATTGCTAATGCACAAACCGCACTAATCGTCTCCGCTTGTCTAACTCTTGTAGCATTGTTCATTTTCGGTTTCGTCAAAGGTCGCTTCACAGGCACAAAGCCATTGCGCAGCGCCCTGCAAACTGTCTTCACTGGCGGCATTGCAGCAGCTGCAGCATTTGGAATCGCGCGAGCAATATCCTAAGACTTACTCATCGACAAATAGATAACCATCGCTCATTGGATCGATGGGAGACTTTTCCTTCGGCACAATTCTGGCAGGCACCCATTGCTCCAGCACCTTATGCAGTCTCGTGTCAGAGGGACCTTCTTCAATAAATGGAAATTCAAAATTGGGTTCATCGAACTGCACTGTAACTGTCTCTCCAGCTAAG
>JAKFVJ010000044.1 GCA_021732245.1 Candidatus Obscuribacterales bacterium
GTGGTAGGTATAACTTGTACTAGTGCAGCTAGCGCGTCAGATAATGTATTAGTAAAAACCCGGGAACCCTAATATTTCGTGGCAGGCTTAATTGCATTGCTTTAGTCATTGCAATGCTCATGCCGTTGATTTTTGCCTTGTCTCTTACAGAATCGGCAAGCGCTCAAGAAGAAGTTCAAGATAAGCAAGTGGCACCATCTGTAGATAGCCAGCCTGTCGATAGTCAGGCCGAAACTTCTGATGTAGATGCCGAGCCTGTTGAGAAGCAAGTTAAGCCGATTGAAGAAAGCAAAGCGAAGACCGCTGATAGTACTGAGAAAAAAGAAGAAAAATCCAAGGCACCACAACTCCCCTTTAGCGAGAAGATTCAATATTTTGAAACTACACTTCGTTTGCGCAAAGATTGCTCCCTTGAGATAAATGAACGCATAGTTATTGATTTTGGAAATATTTCGCGTGCCGGTATCTATAGAATGATCCCGACGCGATACAACTCATACGGCAACACTTTTACGATGGATGTTGATATTGATTCGGTGTCTGACCAGTTTGGTGATGCTTATCAATATGATGTAAGTTCGCAAGGAAAAGACCTAATTATTCGAATTGGTGATCGCGACCGTATGGTTCGCGGTATTCATACTTATAGAATTCAGTACACGATTAGGCGCGCGGTTAACTTCTTCAGTAAAAAACCGCAACTCTATTGGAACCTAACAGGCAACGAGTGGCCTTTTCCAATTGAACGTGTAAAGGCGTCTTTCTATCCGCCACCTGGAACATCTACGGAAGGAATTATAGCCACTTGCAAAAAGGGACCAGGCTCGGGCAGTGAACAAGTAGCAGTTAGTATATTGCCCAATGGCATAGTAATAACTGGCGATAACTTGGAGCCGGCAGAAGGGCTTATTTTGGATGCTTACCTGCCGCCGGGACTGGTGTCGCCACCTTCGCCTGTCAACCAAATTGTCTGGTGGATCAAAACCTGGGCAATGGCCTTTGTCATTCCCATCGTCACATTTGTTTTGTTGCTCTGGCAGTGGTATCTGACAGGTGGTCGCCTGGAACAATCAAAGACAATCGTGCCTCAACGTAGCCCACCCAAAGACTTAACGCCATCTGAAGTTGGCGCACTTGTGCACGGACGCTACGAACTCAAAGATGTTGTTTCGATGCTCTTTGATCTAGCGTGCCGAGGGCATTTCAAAATTCGCGAAGCGCGCAAGGAAGACTACCAGTTTCTTTCCAGTCGTGACTACGAATTCATCAAGTTGCCGAATGCTCAGAAGGAGTCGAGTCTTTCAGTGCACGAGCAACAATTTATGCAACGACTTTTTTATCCGAATTTGGATTCGGTTCGTCTGTCGGACTTGCGCGGGACGTTTTCCACGTCGTTGCCTGACATTGGCAATGGTATTTACCAGTCGCTCATTAAGCGTAAGTATTTCAAAGGTACCCCACAAAATGTGCGAATCTCTTACATGTTTGTCTCGCTTTTGCTGTGCTTGTTGGGAGTGTTCTTTATAGTAAAAGATGGTCCAGTTGCCTTGGGTCTGTTTATTTCTACCGTTGTTATCTTGTTTATGGCGCCGTTTATGTCCGCCAAAACAGTAGGTGGCACCGAAGTCCTTCGCGATTGTCTCGGATTCAAGCGGTTTGTGGAAATGTCTGAACGGGAAAGGGTCGCGAAATTGGCTCAAGATGATGCCAATATATTCAGCAAGCTTTTGCCCTATGCCATGGTTCTCGATGCCGAGCAGTCCTGGGCCGAGAATTTCAGGGACCTCATATCTAAGCCTCCGGATTGGTACGAGCCGTGGGATTATGTGCGCGGCTACAAGTACTCGACTAGCGAATTGGTCGACAGTATTGGGCAAGCAATTTACCTTGTATCCAATACTTTAGGGGCAAAACGCGTGAACGGAACCTCGAAACAGTAGAGGTTCGCATGCATAAATACAGAATTCTTGTTTGTCTGTTGCATATTGCAATGTCGGTGGTTGTTATAGCCACATCGTCTGCCATTGCTGCTGAAACAGATAACAAGGTGGATTTTGGTCCTTACATGGCTGATTTGCAGCGCCAAATTAAACGATCTTGGTTTCCACCAAAAGGTATTGGAGAAAAAAGGGCGGTAGTGGTATTTAAAATTCATGCTGATGGCTCAATATCACATCTAAGGCTGGACGATTCTTCTGGCGTAGCGAGCGTGGACAAATCAGGAGTGGACGCTGTGCTGAAGGCTTCTCCATTTCGACCGCTACCGATAGGAGCTCCTGCTGATGTGGATATCCAGTTTACTTTTGATTTATTGCCTGCCTCCACGACAGTTCCAATATTGAGTGGAAGTGGGGTTGCGAACGTCTGTTCGCGCGAGTTGTATGAACTCGTGTCACAAATCGATGCCTACATCGCTCAAATTCGTGAGATACGGTGGAGCAAAATGAGCAAGCAAGAGCAGATTGTTCAAATAAAAGAAAAATATAGCCTCGCCCAACCGTTACTTGAAAAAATTCTAGCTATGGACCCTACGGAGAGTTTACCTCTGAATGTTAAAGAAATTACTTTGGCTAATCTTGGGAGAATTGCCTATGCCAACAAACAGGGTAGCAAGGCGCTTTCTCTTTTGAATGAGGCGCTTCGGGTGCATCAGGAAAAAGGTGATACTGAAACTTTCTTCTTTAGTCGGAGTCTGAAGGAAATGGTCGTTGGGATTTATATTGACCGTGGTGATTACGAAAGTGCAGAGCAGCCGTTCAAAGACGATATTGCAATCAAAGAACGTGCAGTAAGAACCGCCAATGACCCTTTCGCTGGTAGCGGAAAGTCAAAAGAAAGGGGAATTAACGAATTGGTGGAAAGTCTGGGAGATTTGGCTGCTTTTGATTACCAGATAAAGAGTTATGCGCAAGCTGAGAATTACCTCGTAAAAAAGCTGGCTATTGAGGAAAAGAACTTTGGTTCGCTTGATCGCAGAACTATAGAAACTCGCAAACACCTGTTTATTATTCTATCGAATCAGTCAAAGACAACCGAACAGGAAGAGCTTTACAAGAAACTTGTTGCTGAATTTCGACGAGGAAAAGAGTATGAAAGTGAGCTTGCTACTAGCCTGTGCTACCTTGCCTGGTGTTATTGTCACTTGAATAAACTTGCTGAGGCTCAGCAGTGCCTTGATGAGTCACTTTCGTTGAGGCTCAAGGTAGATTCAAGTCCTCAGATTTTGTTAGTCAATATTCAAAATCTGGCAACCGTCACGGATGGGCTAGGTGAATTATCGCAAGCAGAGGAACTTTACAGACGTCTTCTTGCTGTTAGTAAGACGACAGGTCGGTTTAGACGGTTGGATGAGCTTGCTGCGACACAGCAGTTAGCTTGTTTCTATTGGAGGCATGGACAACTTAGTAAAGCAGAGCCGCTTATCGAAAGAGAAAAGATATTGTTAGCTCAAGTCCCGCAGCATTCTTTTAGTGAGTTCATGGTCGGAAGAAAATTCTATCCAATTGATTTGTATGAGCACTGGGCTTGGTTTTATTACAGCCGCAAACAGTTTGAGAAGTCGCGCAGTCTTTTTGAGAAAATTAAAGATCATGAGGGACTCCGAGCAGTCTATGAAGCGCTAAATAAGAAGCAGCAAATTGAAAAGCTCAATGCATTAACTAGGTCTACGAATAATTTTGTCCAATTAGATTTGGCGACGTCTCTAGTCAAGGAACGAAAGTATTCTGAGGCGGAAAAAGTCTGTATAGATGCTCTAAGTTCTCTTAAGGTCTCCCTGGAGTATTCTGCACTAAGTTGTCCTCACAGGATGCTCACATCTTTTCCTGCTCTAGAACCTATCCCGCAACTGAGCGGTGCCGGGAATTCTACGATTGGACCGTCAAGATATGAGGCAACTGAGATTAGCGGAGTGAACACAGCTGGTCCAGCTGTGAAAGATCCTGAATATGTGATGGACTACCGTCCACCTGGTCTTTGTTTTGGACACGGATCAATAAGCAATAATGAACATCTAGATGCCGGACCAACCATATGTAACTTACCGCCAGCAGACTTGTGGTTTTGGACAGCAGAGATAGTAGTAACTGATCCACAGTGGGTCATGATCAGTGGAAGCTCGACACTACTTTCAAATGAGGAGACACAAGCTTGTATACAATTGGTACTATCCAATATTTATCGCAAGCAAGGTAAGGTTTCGCAGGCTAAGTCACTATATGATGAGGCATTTTCTGTGATAAACAAATTGGACAGTACTAAAGCTAAGTTGATCACGTCCTATTTTGCTGGTGCGGAGTAAAACTCAGATTTCAATGAGGTAAAGCAGTAGTAGCAAATCATTTTATCATCTACAATATCAGGCTGATTGTACTTAGCCTGAGGTTTTAGATGTTGACATCGAGCGAGGTCACTTACAGACTTGCCGGTAGCATTCGCCATATGGGGTTGCCTATCTCCGGTGTCGTGGTCAAACTGTTGAACGTTCCTGCGGGTAAGTCGGCATATGATGGAGACCTGGTCGAAGAGTTTAAGACAGGTGCTAGTGGAGATTTTAAGTTCTCTGTTAAGGCAGGCAATTATGGACTCATAGTTGTGCCTGATTCCAATACTTGCTATGTACCGCGTATTTTTGAAGGGGTGAGCGTCAGTGCCAATACGATGCTCAACATAGCTCTTGTCACAGGAGTAATTCTTAAAGGCAAGGTTACGTTACCGGCGTCAGTTGAAAGTTCAGAAGTACAAGTAATTGCCTTGGGAATAGATCCAACTGAGGGTCGTCAGTCTGCGTTGCTGGATAGAAGCGGCAGATACAACATGGTGCTTCCGAAAGGACGCTACTATGTGGTGGCTTGCGGCACTAGCGCTGAGTCTCGCGCTGCGCTGAAATCCAGTGGATTAATAACTACCAAAGTGGAGACTGTTGAACTTACACGAGATGCTGATCTACCGATTGATTTGACGACGCTTTCGCGCTTCAAAGGGCGCTTGCAAGATGGTGAAGGCAATCCGGTGGCAACAGGTACTGTTACTGTGAAGCCAACGGCTAATCAAGCAAATCATTTGATTCATCAATTTTCTGTTGAGACAAAGTGTCGTTCTAGTCAGAATGGTGACTTTGAACTAAGTATAGATCCTGCAGAGTACGATATCTCAATTGAGCCTCCGGAGTTTGCGCCGTTGGCTGAGACGAATGAGGAAGCTGTTTATTTGGCAGCCGGCAGTACTAAGACATTTGTTTTGAATAAGGGCTACCGGCTAACCGGGCAAGTAGAATTTGAAAATCGTCCAGTTGCTAATTGCCGAGTTGAAATTGCCAGCAGTGAGAGACGATCAACTTCAGTTGTCGCAACGGATAACCTGGGTTATTTCAGACTAAGCGTTTCTGCCGGCATTTACGAGATTTCAATACTGCCTCAAGAAAAGGGCGATGGCAAATTGCCTGCTCCGCAAAGTAAAACAGTAATTATCGAAGCCGACCAAGAAATCTCCTTTCAGTTAAAAGAAGGAGTTGTCGTCAAAGGCTTTATTAGAGACAAGCAGGGTGAGGCGCGCCCCGATGTGAAAATTTCTATGACGCCTGAAAATGGTGGCGGTAGGCAGCCGGTTGCCACAACAACAGCGGCCGATGGCAGTTATTTTCTAGTGGCTGAACCAGGCAGGTACTTGGTCCGTTTGAACAATGACCGAGACAAAGTTGAGCCTATTCAAGTGCCTGTATCCGGACTTGATGCAGACTTTGTCTGCCAAGGCGCTTGTGTAGTTCGTATAAAAGTTGTCGGTGAAGATGAGGAAGCAGTTGCAGGCTGTCATATTGCCTGGGGTCCTTATGGACATCATGAAGGACAGCTTGGACTCTTCGCAATTGAAGAGTCCAGCTTAAACAAAGGCGCCGCCATTACTGACCATAGTGGAATTTGCCAGATGACCCTGGCTGAAGGTGTTTATACATTCCGTTTTCTGCCGCCGTCTGAAAGCAGTTGCGATGAGAGGACGATCAGGCAATTGTCGATTAGCGGCGACATGAAACGTAAGGTAAAACTTACCTTCAAGAGCAGCTAGGCTGTAATTGCTTGGGTCGATGTCATCTGAGACATGCGTCCTGTGGACATGCTTTCTTTGAGCGGTTCGACAAAGCAGGAAATTGTTCTTTCCATGGCGTTCTGCCAACGGCTTTTCACAATGCCTGATTTGTAGATTTCCTGGTGTGTGGCGAAAAGAACCTTGTTCATTGAGCTTTCGGAAAGTTTGTCGCTAATTGCTTTTTGCACCATTTGTTGACGAACTATATCTCTGGATATGATGAAAACCATTTCCACGCCGTTGCTTTCAAACGCCGATTCTATCTTGTCCTTGAGGGAGACTGAGCCAGTCAGTTCTTCTTCCGTTTGCGAGTGGTTGATGATGCCTGCTTTGTAGCTGACACCGCCACGTTCAAATGAAACAGTTGCGTCCAGTTCCATCTGCGATGTATCAACGACTCTCTCGTTGGTTGTCCATTCGAAGTTGGCTATTTGCGCATCTTTCTGGGCCATAAGCATAAGCATGCGTAGATTCGCTACTTCCAGAAGATGTCTTTGCAGCGAACAGTCATTGAGGTCAACGAGGTCTTCGCTTACGCCAACCAGACCATTTGTCATTGGAGACAACATGTACACAAGCGGCTTGGTGGGAGTTGTCCACCAGGGCAAAGTGTCACGGTGACGCTCGCAGAGCAAGTAGTCCAGGTAGAATAATTTGCGTAGACGGTCGCGAATTAAGACCGGTTTGTCATCACAGGCGATGAACCAGGAAATATGCTTTTCCAGGAGCACCTTATGCTCAGCGATGAATTTGAAGATCAGGTGATCTCTTTCATTTAGTTGGATTGCCATTTGTTTGTCCTCTTTTGTTAGTTAAGTAGTTAGAATAAAACTTGTTATTTGCGGCTTACATATTGGGTTAGGGCATCGTCGTAGTGTGCTCGGTGCACCTTATATGTTTTGCGCAGACTCTTGTCTAGATTGGCTAGGTCGGTGTTGCTTCTAGCAAGTGCTTGTCCCCTTTGTTTGATATCGTTCAACTGCGTTTCCAATTCTTCCATTGAATTGGCCGGCGGTCGTGGACGAATCATATCCTCAAAGACCAGTGCCGCATCGTCGTACCAGTCTGATACTAGGGTGCGATATTCCTTAACATCGCTGCCCAGCCCGTTTGGTAGCGGCAAGGTTCTAATTGTGCGAGCCAGCTGACGATAGTTGGAAGCTACTTTGGCAGCCGTGTCGCACCATTTTTCAACACGTTCAGGATCTTGATTAAATGGGCGATTCAAGATGGCATCATCGGCCGCTGTTGGTCTTAATTTCACCACTGCGTTATCAACGGCTTCAAACCATTGTGTTGGTGTGGCAAATCTAACTGCCGGTTTTGCCTGACGTGTTATTTGTCCCGTCTTTTTTGTGGAGCGGGCAAACACATCGCCTTTTGGTTGTGCTGCATGAGCAGTCGATGCTGAAAAGACGGCAAAGACAATGGCGAGTGATGCTGCTTTTGCAACTTGCCCTCGTGTCCAATTGTTTGTCAACGTTTTCATATTAGTTACCTTGTTCTAGTTACGGGTTATAGGGTTTAGCCAGGGGTGCCACAGGAATGCCTGGGCGGTTTGGTGTTATCGGTGTTTGATAGGGAATTGGCGGAGTGCTTGATGGTGTGACAAACTTATCTTGCACTGGTGCTTCGTATGGTCTGTGCAAGCGTGCGCTCATGACGTCGCTGTTGCGGTGCATCATGTTCAGAATGACTATCTTATAGATAGTGTAGGCGCACAAGAGAAGTCCAAGACCAAAGAAGGCTTGAGCTACACGGATGCCGGCCAGCGGGTGACCCAGTACAACAGATAGAGAACCGGTTGCAACCCAGATGGTGGCAGCCACGACACCGACCAGAATAAGCCAGCGGCACAATGGGCGAATTACAGGCAACGGTCCTTCAAAATCGTAGAGGCTTTCCTTCTCAGGATTTTGCATGGCCGAGTTTTGCTTGCTCTTGCCGCTAAGCATTGGCAAAGCCTTCAGCGGATCGTTTTTGAATACTAGTTTTGATTGACCGGTTGTCGGATCGTATTCAACGAAAGGACGCGACTTGGATTCCAGCTTGTAGTTTGGATACGGATTGAGAACGCGCTCTTGAATCTCCTCAACTTGCTTCTCATTTGCAGCAACCTTAATTTGTTGTTGCCCGGAGAGCATGTTTATCTTGAGGATCTTATTAATCTCGGAAACTTGCCAGGCTGAGAGTTGATCCGGGCGGATAACAAACGCCATGGCGTTATTTACGTAGACCATAACTTCAGTGCGGTCCTTTGCTTGATATGTCGTCAAACCGGTTCCTGGTCCGTTGCCGGCAGATCCAGTTGGAGGAGGAAGCGGAGCAATCTCATCACCTGGTTCAACGCGCCATGGTTGCGGTCCATCACCTGGAGGCAGGGGAACAGGTTGATTATTTATAGGACTGTACAAAACGCCTGGTTGGCGCATACCTAATGGTTGAGGACCAGAAGGCGATCCCGGAACTCCGCCAGGCATGCCACCACCGATGCCTCCACCAACGTTGCCGCCGCCACCAACACCACCGGCAAAACCGCCGCCTGGGGGCATCGGCATTCCGCCACCACCAGGTATTCCAGGAACACCGCCCGGCATACCGGATGGCTTGGTCGGAGTTTGCGGTTGCTGTTGAGCAGAAGCGCTGAATGGGCAGAGACCTACAAGTGCCGTCAAGGCAATGGAAGCTAGAAGTGTGACTGCACTTCTTCTCTGGCTTGCGTTGGCTCTATTTATGAGAGACATAATTCTTACTCCGGGTCCTTAATCTTTATCGCTTGTGACTACATGTTCTTGAGTTGTTGTGGATGTCGTTTGGGTCGAATCTTCTGCCAAGAACATTGTTAATTGACTTATCGGTTCAAAGTCGAGAATGTCCTCGTCTGTGATTTCGCATTCCTCGTCTGTTTCTAGTTCGACATCTTCAGTAATTACGTTGTCTTGTTCTGGCATTGATGTTTCCTCTGTGACTTCTGTTATTTCACTTGTTTCTATAATCTCGGTCGCTGGGTCTTCCGGTAATATTTCTTTGGTCTCTTCATCTATAAAGGAAGAAACCAAGTCAACTTCCGGATCAATATCGTCAATTAGTGGCTCCTGCGAAAGTTCTAGCTGTGAAGGAGCACCGTGCCTACCCTTGGTCAACGACGTGATTATTGGCGTTGACTGAGGCGGAAGTTCCGGTACGTAATCGCCTGCTGGAATTTCCAGGATTTTTACGCCGTCTATTTCCATTTGATTTACGGCAGACACGCCATATTCCTGTTCTAATGTTTTGTTCTGTCCAACACAGGACTTGTCTTGTATAGGTTCAAACGAGTCAACGACGCGTCCAAGTTTTACTTCTAAACCTAGACCGCGCAATTCGCAACAAAGTCCGTCAAATGCGGCAGTGCGACCAGCCGGAGTGAGCGGTTTTCCTTGAACGATATCGGCATATGCTTGGTGACGACCTTCAATATCATCAGCTTTGATTGTCATCATTTCGTTAAGCAAGTGAGCTGAGCCGTAAGCTTGAATTGCCCAGACTTCCATTTCACCGACTCTTTGACCGCCGTGATTGGCTTTACCGCCGACTGGCTGTTGTGTAACAGCTGCGTATGGGCCACCAAGACCGGAGCGGGCATTTATCTTATGCAAGACAAGTTGATTGAGTTTGAGAATGTACTGACGGCCAACTAATACAGGACGATCAAAAGCCTCACCTGTGCGACCATCGTACAAGGTTACTTTGCCGTCTTGACCCATCCACTCATAGCCTGGAGTTTTGCGTACTTCAGCAAGAGCTTGGGTGACTAATTTGTGGGAAGCATCAGCTTCAATTGATTCGTCAAATTGGTGAATGCGGTAATAGCGATTCAAAATATCGGCGTAGAGTCCAAGCTGCGTATCGAATACTTGTCCGACATTCATACGGCTGGGAACGCCCAACGGATTCAAGACAAGATCAACAGGCGTGCCATCCGGCATATAAGGCATGTCTTGATCCGGCACAATTGTTGCCACAATGCCTTTGTTGCCATGGCGTCCGGCGAGCTTATCGCCAACTTCCAATGGGCAAAGGCGGGCAATTAGGACTTCGATTTCGCATATCAAACCGGCTTTCAATTCCGGTGTGGTTTCCGGTGTGAAAATGCGCACATCAATTACACGACCACCCGAACCATGTGGTACGCGAAGCGATGTGTCGGCCATTTCTTCGGCAACCTTACCGAAAATTGCTTGCAGAAGTTCATCTTCTGCCGAGAGTGCTTTTTGTTCTTTTGGCGAAAGCTTTGATATAAGAATGTCGCCTGGCTTGACTTGACTGCCTATTTTGGCAATACCGCGTTCGTCTAAATGCTCGAGGTCGGCTAAAGCAACGTTTGGCAATTCCGGTGTGAGAATTTCCGGACCGCGCAGTGTTTGGTGGACGCCAATTGTATGCTTTTCAATTTCAACGTGGCTTAGCTTGTGGTCCTTAATCAGACCCTGACGTACAACTATGGCGTCTTCAAAGTTATAGCCATTCCAAGACAAGAAGGCGATTAATAGGTTGCGGCCCAATGCCAATTCGCCCTGATCAATAC
>JAKFVJ010000176.1 GCA_021732245.1 Candidatus Obscuribacterales bacterium
TCAGGCTTTTCGCAAGACTTGTTTAAATACAATCCTTCTGTCGGCACCGGGCAAAACAATTTATTCCAGGGACTTGGTACTCTCAAGTTTGAGACACCGAAATCTATGCCCTTGCAGCCTAAGAAGAAGCCGCCAACAGCTAGCTCCGGCAAAGAGCAAACAGCTCAATAGCTTTTAAGTAAATCGGACTAAGCGAATTTAGGCTTGAATTCAGGCTTGCCTTCCGGATCTTGCGGAGGCTCTTTTTCGCCGGTCTTTATAATTGTTGATGAATCAGTTGTTGAAGCTGTTGCTGATGGTTTGTCATTGCTGTCAGAATCAGAAGAACTTCCGCCGCCGTTGAGCTTGCGATCAACTTCTTCAACGATGTCTTTGAATTCTTTCGCTTCAAGAGTTTCTTTTTCAAGTAACACTTTTACAATGGCATCCATGTGTGGGCGATGCTTGATGAGCAAGTCTCTTACGCGTTCATGTTGCTGGCTGATGAGGCTTTTTACTTCTTCATCAATTATGGTGGCAACATTTTCACTGTAGTCACGCTCGTGACCAAAATCACGACCGAGGAAAATATGCTCATTGCGTTTGCCGAATGTCATTGGTCCTAGTCTGTCGCTCATGCCGAATTCAGTAACCATGCGGCGAGCGAGTTTGGTGGATTTTTCCAAATCGTCTTGAGCACCGGTTGTGATTTCACCGTAGACAGTTTCTTCAGCTACGCGACCGCCAAGGCTTACGCCAATTTGATCGATGAGCTGTGATCTTGTCTGAGTCATTATGTCTTCTTCAGGCAAGAACATAGTTAGACCAAGGGCAAAACCACGCGGAATAATACTGACCTTGTGCAGCGGATGCGCATGTTCAAGAAGGACGCACATGAGAGCGTGTCCTATCTCGTGATAAGCAGTCATTTCTTTTTCTTTGGCGGAAATGATGCGTGTCTTTTTCTCCGGACCAGCTATGACTTTGTCTATGGCCAATTCCAGATCAAGCATTTCGATTTCACGCTTGTTGTTGCGTGCTGCAATGAGTGCTGCTTCGTTTATAAGGTTGGATAAGTCGGCACCAGTGAAGCCCGGTGTGCGTCTTGCCAACACTTTGAGATCAACGCCTTCAGCAAGAGGCTTGCCCTTGCTGTGCACTGAAAGAATCTGTTCGCGACCAAGGACATCCGGTCTGTCGATGACTACTTGTCGGTCAAAACGACCTGGACGTAAAAGCGCTGAATCAAGAATGTCAGGACGGTTGGTAGCAGCAACAACAATGATGCCGGCATTCGGTTCAAAGCCGTCCATTTCTACGAGCAATTGATTGAGAGTTTGTTCACGCTCGTCATGACCGCCGCCTAGTCCTGCTCCACGTTGGCGACCAACGGCGTCTATTTCGTCAACGAATACAATACAAGGAGCATGCTTTTTAGCCTGCTCGAATAAATCGCGCACGCGAGAGGCGCCTACGCCGACAAACATTTCAACGAAATCAGAGCCGGAAATACTAAAGAATGGAACACCCGCTTCGCCGGCTACAGCTTTAGCTAGAAGTGTCTTACCTGTACCAGGTGCGCCGACAAGAAGAACACCGCGTGGAATGCGAGCGCCAAGTGCTTGAAACTTTTCTGGATTCTTTAAGAAGTCGACTATTTCTTGTAGCTCTTGTTTGGCTTCGTCAATTCCGGCAACGTCGGAAAAACTAACTTTTACTTTGCTGTCGAGCATGAGCTTGGCGCGGCTGCGACCAAAACTCATTGCTTGATTGCCGCCTGATTGAGCGCTGCGGAACATAAACAAAATGCCCAGCAGTAATAGAATCGGCAGGAAGAAAGAAGAAAGCATGGAAAGCCAGAAGCTCGATTTGTCCGGTTCTCTAACTTCAATAGGTACATTTGCCTTATTGAGTTCGCGAACTAAATCAGACTTAGCTTCAGCCGGCACAATGACAGGACGCTCTGCTTGTGAGTTTTGCATCTGAACTTGCACGACAGTATCGCCGTTGGTGACAACAACTTTCTTGATGTTTTTAGCTTCGTCCGACTTCAGCATCTGAGATAGCTGCGAGTAGGTCAAAGGCTCTTCTCTCTTGCTGACGCTGGTCAGCGAAAAGACAAAAACCATCAAAACAATAAGCAAAAAGAAAACGGCGCCGGTTGTCCCGTACTTCCTCATTATGTTTCCTCACTTCTCTTTCATCAGATTATATCATGGTAGCACTATGTCCCGAACGCTCGCCTAGGAGAGCTTTTCAAGCCTTTTATGGGAGCGTTTGTCAAGATGCGCTTGTATCAACAAATAGCGCTGTCTGCTGCCAATTTCAGCCATGTAAGTAAGTGTGAAGGCTTTCCTGTCACCTTGAGCTTGTTACTTAAACCTATACCCGGTACCCATAGGACTTCCTTTTGGTCGGCAACAACTATGTTGATAAAAGGAGTCTTCCCACTTGGTTTGTGGTTGTGAAGGTATTTTTTCAGCTTAACCATCTCTTGCATACCAAATGGCTGAATTATGTCTCCGGCCATTCTTGTTCTGACAACCAGAGGAAAGGCTGCCTGAGACAGGTCAGCCACGGCAGTTAAGTCACTACTTGGCGGAAACGATGAGACTCCTTCATCCAGCACTTCAATTTGAAGCGCATGATCAAGGCGCAAGAGCGGGGTCGTTCCGGGTACCTTAAGTTCGATCTGCCAGGGATCGGCATTTTCCGTCCCCACATTTTTATCCTGCCAGATGATGTTGTCGGCAGTTGCACGCAAGTCCCAGTTTTCATCTAAGCTTACAGCCGATTGTTGGGAGATAGCTTTGCGGCATCCCTCAATTCGCTCGAAAGATGGTTCAACGTCTCTGAATTTCAGTCCTTGCCAGAGGACACGGCGTTGGATGGCAGCAGGCAATGAAAGAAAGAGATGTCTTTGCCAGTGATTTAAGTTAGCAGTGGAAAGTTCAGCAAGGGCTTTGTTTACGGCAGAGGCTATGAATGCTTCTTCCTCTTCGTTGAGACTGCGAAATCTATCGATGCTCTCGGACAGATTGGCAAATTGCTCTTTGATGACTGGAATGACGCGGTGACGAATGAAATTTCGCCTGTAGGCTATATTGTTGTTGGATGAATCCAATCGCGCTTCCTGCCCGCAACTGTCTAAATAAGCCTGGCAGTCTGCTCGGGCAATATTGAGCAGAGGTCTAATCAGAATGACCTTATCGTCCAGACGTCTCACCATAGGCATGCCGACAAGTCCCGGACGTCCACTGCCTCTGAAGAGACGAAACAAAAGTGTCTCTACTTGATCATCTTTGATGTGAGCGGTGGCAATGAGATTTATTCCGTTTTCATTGGCAACTTTAGTCAGTCGTTCATAACGCGCCTGACGAAGTTTTTCTTCCGATACTGTTTCAAGATTATTTGGTGCATCTAAATGTTCAACCGTCAGCGGTATAGACAATTTGTCGCATAGCTCTCGGCAAAATTCCTCATCCTTATCAGCTTCTTCCAGTCGTACATGGTGATTGACGTGGCAAGCGGACAGGTTGAAATTGAGTTCGCCTTTCAGTGAATTTAAGAGGAGTAGAAGTGTGGTTGAATCAACACCGCCTGATAGTCCGACAAGAATTGACGGCTTGCAAGGCATTATGCTCAGAGCAAGCGCCATGGATTCTAAAAGACCATCCTTGGCGGACTGCAGAAATGCATTAACTTGCTCGGAATTGTCGCTTGCCATTGGGTTCTTTGGCATTTTGCCATGTAAACTGGAGTTGTTGTTATGTTAGCAGGATTGAAAAGGGAACAAGACCTATCCTAGATAGTCTGTAAATTTATGAGCAAGCGCGAGATGTTTCTGATATTGGCACTGTTATCCATTTGTTGGGTAATAGGTTGTTGGGTATTGGATGTTCATGCTCAGACAAGCAAGCGCGAACCTATTAAAGGCCGTGTTGAAACCCAGCATCTGGAATCAGGCGATAGCCGATATCAATTTGAAACGCAATCGCCTTCCACTGACGATGCTGATTATCTAAAGGGAAAGGCAAAACAAGATAGCTTGCAAGGTCGTGCTGACGGTTCCGGCTGGCAGGAAGAGCCAGGAGTTGCCGAATTAGATAAGGAAATCGGCATGCTCAAAGGCAATGCTCAAAAGCATGGCGCAAATCTGCAAGCAGGCGACCCTGATGCAGAAGATCAGCAATTGATGATCGAGTGGGATCGTTGGCGCAATCGCCTTTTGCGTGCAGTGCAACTTGGCACGATAGGTATTATCAACAATCAAGGTGACGATGCTTACAGATGGGATGCGCAAAGAAGAGTGATGCGTAGTAAATACCCTCTAGGAACTGAAGCATGCTTTATCTGTCAGGTGACACCAACTCTCAAAATTCAGAAATTGAAAATTTTGAATTCATCGGGGTTTCCTGAATTCGACAACGCAGTCTTGCAAGCAGTGCGAGACTTGGAAGACACGAAAATTCTCAAATTTCCTGATCGCTCGAAGCGTCCTTTCGTGAGCCAAGCTGCATGCATCCGCACGGCCACTAGCGACAACTTCCAATATCACAAATTTGGTGATGTCGAGCGACAAGTAATTCCAGGTAGATAGGTAGAAAAAACGCCCCAGCAGCACAAGCTACAGCGGAGCGCCGGATTGCGACAGAGCAATCCAGAGCGAGAGCGTGGAAAAGCCGGATGGCAAGCGAAGGCGTAGGCGCTTCGCCGGAGCCGGAGCATAAATATGGCACAGGGGGAATTCGAATCCCCGACATCGCGGTTATGAGTCGCGTGCTCTAACCAGCGCTTCTTGTGATAAAACTCTGGCAAGTTGGTCAGATATAATAAAAAGCCTTGTAGAGATAAATTTGGCCATGCGGGTTTTGAACTGCCTTTTCGTAGTTAATGGGAGAGGAAACATTGGCCCACTTCTTATTCATAGATGAAAGCGGACGTGAATTTCATGACCAGTCCTATGAGGTGCTGGCGGGAGTTGCTATTCAGGACCGCGATTTGTGGAATCTTGTTAAAACGCTGCAAGAGTTGGAAATTAAGCATTTTGGCAGCCGTTACACGCTGGGACAGCGTGAGTTGAAAGCGAAGAAAATTCTCAAAGCTAAGGTTTTTCGGCATGCAGCTGAAGTCGGACTAATCCCTCTGGAAGAGCGCCGAGAGCTTGCTCGCCAATGTCTAGTAGCTGGTTCGAGCGCCGGGTTTCGTCAAATGTGTGGACTTGCTCAGGCAAAACTTGCCTATGTTGATGATCTTCTTGAGGCGTGCGGACGCTTTCGTTGCAAGGCTTTTGGTAGTATCGTGAGAAACCCTGGTACGCACTCTGCCTCAAATGACTATTTGCGTAAGGATTATGCATATCTTTTCGAGCGGTTCTTCTATTTCTTGGAAGACATTGATCCAGATGCTTCCGGCATTATCGTTTTTGATGAGCTGGAGAAAAGTAAAAGTCATCTGCTCGTTCAACAGATGGATCGATATTTCAAGCGTACAGCAAAGGGACAGCAACGGTCAGGGCAGATAATTCCCGAGCCATTTTTTGTTCATAGTGATTTGACTACGGGTGTTCAGCTAGCTGATATAGCAGCCTATCTTCTGTCGTGGGGGTTCCGCACTGGCGATCTTAAGAAGCCTAAGCGCGACAACTTAGCGCCTTTTGTTGACAGGCTTTGTAGACTCCGTCATAGGTCAATAAGGCATATTGATGGGATTGAGAACTTCGAAATATGGAGCTTTGCAGTCATATCAGACCTGCGCACCAGAGACGAACAGTTCATTAGATAAAAACAAAGGCGATGTCTCGCTTGCGCGGGCCAAAGCCTCCACTAGTCAATATACACCAACTGTGTGGTCATGGCAACTGTAAAAAGGAGAATTCTGGCACAGGGGGAATTCGAATCCCCGACATCGCGGTTATGAGTCGCGTGCTCTAACCAACTGAGCTACCGTGCCATGGGGTACTGATTATGCCGGGCTGCTGTGTGTCATGTCAAGCAACGATGAGTGCCAGTTAACAAACTGCTTAATACCTTCGGTAAAGGTTGTTTGGGGCTCATAACCCAGCAATTGGCGCGCCTTGCTGATATCCGCGTAGGTGTAGGGCATATCGGCAATTTCAAAGGGCTTGTTAATGATGGAGGCTTTTTTACCTAAGGCTTCCTCAATGGAGGCAATCATGTCTTTAAGATAAACAGGCTCGCCCCTGCCCAAATTGATAATTTCGTAGTCGGTTGCCTTGTATTCCATCGCTTTAGTGATACCAGATACGATATCAGCGACGTAAGTATAATCACGCTTGCTTGTGCCATCGCCGAACATTTCAATTGGTTGTCCGGCTTCAATTAGTTTGGCGAATTTGTGAATTGCCAAATCAGGTCTTTGCCTTGGTCCAAAAACAGTGAAGAATCTCAAGCAAACAACAGGCAGTCCATGGTTGTAGTGGCTTGTGTAGCAGCTCAATTCTCCTGAAATCTTTGATGCGGCATAAGGAGACAATGGTTGATCGATGCGGTCGTTTTCTGAAAATCGTTCGCCTGATCTTTTGCCATAGACAGAACTCGATGAGCCGAAAACGAACTTACAAGAATGTCCTTGTGCGTTCACATGCTTCAAGAGTTTTTCTGTCCCTGTGACGTTCACGTCCATGTAGTGCGCGGGATCAATAAGCGATGGACGGACACCAGCCATTGCTGCAAGGTGAACCACTGCGTCAAATGGCGCTTGAGCAAATACTCTTTCGAGATCTTCGTCACTGCGCAAATCACCTTCAATTAATTGATAGGCTGGATTTTTCAGATGCTGAATGATGTTGTGGCGTTTAACAGCGGGGTTGTAGAACTTATTGAAGTTGTCTAAGACGACGACGCGATTTTTCGCAGCAAGCAAGTAATCAACTAAATGGCTGCCGATAAAACCTGCGCCACCTGTCACCAGCACATTCCGATTTTGATTTGTCACGATATTTTCCCTGCACATGCTTGCGTTGCGTTGGTTGTTTTGCAAGCCTTGATGAATTCTTCGAATAATTTCTTATTGCCGGCGTAATCACGCTCGGGATGCCATTGCACGCCTATGGTAAATGGGCGGCTAACAAGCTCTACAGCTTCAATGATTTCGTCATCAGCATTTGCTGTCGCTTTGAGCCCTTTGCCTAAGTCCTTAATTCCTTGATGATGCGATGTCGGCACTGTTAATTGTTTGGGATACATCGAAGCCAATTGACTGTCAGGGAAAATATTTACTGAGTGACGCATGAATCCTTCAGGAAAATCTGCCAGCGTTTTGCCTGGAGGCAATGAATGATGCACAGATGAATCAGGCAAATCAGACGGAATGTCTTGCATGAGTGAGCCACCTAGAGCGATATTTAAAAGTTGGCAGCCTGCGCAGATGCCTAAGACCGGCATGTGTGTATCTTGTAACGTCATGTTTATAAGACGAAAATCAAAGTCCTCACGGCTTGAATCAATTTGCTGCACTTTCGGGCATGCTTCTTCGCCATAACGCGTCGGCGAATAATCGCGTCCGCCAATGAGAACCAGTCCATTTAGTTTCGCAACCAATTCTTTGAGATCTTCATCAGGCATTGGTGGAATAGCAAGCGCTATGCCGCCTGCCTTTTGCACAGCCTGAATGTAAAGGTTTTGTATTGAAGCCTTAGCCGGCGGACCAGCCTCGACGTCCATGTTGATGCCAATAAGCGGTTTCATGTCCACAGCATACAACAATTGTGTTAAATGGAAGCCGCAGAACGCCTATAATTAAACCCAAATCAGCCAAGAGGTGTCAGGTGTCTAACAATATTGAAACCTTGCTCAAGTCAGTAGATGCTATTCAGACAGGACATTTCCTGCTGTCGAGTGGATTGCACAGCGATCATTACATGCAGTGTCAGAAAATCATGCAATTCCCCAGGCATGGTGCAACGCTAGCTGACGAAATGGCCAAGAAAATCATGGCTGCCGGCATTACGCCGGACGCTGTTGTTGGACCGGCGCTAGGAGCTGTCCACTGGGAAGTCTTTATGGCAAGTGCGCTGGACAGACTTTCATCATCAATGGTGCGTGCGATATTTGCTGAGCGCGCTGATGGTACCGAATTTCAAATTCGTCGTGGGATTGAGATAAAGCCAAAGGAAAAAATTATCGTAGTGGAAGATGTAACAACTACAGGCGGCTCAGCGATGAAGGTTGTCGATCTTGTTCGCAAATTAGGCGGTGAACCACTAGCAGTGGCGACAATTATTGATCGCTCCGGCGGAAAAATTGATTTCGGTATTCCTTTTTTTAGTTTACTTACCGCGCAATTGCAGACATTTGATCCTGCTGATTGTCCAATGTGCAAAGAAGGTTCACCAGTTGTGAAACCAGGAACGACTAAACACAAGTCCTAACTAGTTTTGAATATCTTGACCAAGAAGACTGTTGAGCGAAAGCTTAGCTTCGTAGTCGTCAGGCATTAGTCGTGTAGTCTGAATCAACTCAGCAATGGCTCCCTGCAAGTCTCCCGATTGATTGAGACAATCAGCAAGCGCATGACGTAATTGTGCGCTTGTCGGGTTGAGCTTGACGGCAATTTTATAGTGAGCCCTTGCAGCAGCACGATCGTTTTTCTTTTGATAAATCCAAGCAAGCGTTGCATGAGCATCAGCGCTTGCCGGCGATAAACTTAGCGCTTTGCGCGCTTCTTGCAGTGCCTCATCTGTTTTGCTGGTGCTGGCGTAAGTCCAGCTCAAGCCCAAATGCGCTTCGTGAGATTTGGGCGCAAGTTCAACTGCTTGTTTGAATTCCGGCAGCGCCTCTTCCCATTTGCCGAGTTTTCCTAGAGTATTGCCATAACGTATGTGAATAAGAGCGTCACCTGAGTTGAGTACACTTGCTTGTTTTAGATGATACAGAGCAACATCCGGCAGATTAGCTTTGAGGCAACAATCTGCAAGCACTATGTGTGGAACAACAAGTTTTGCATCCAACTCCAATGCTTTCTTGCAATCAAATATAGCCCCGCTATCGTCACCCAGTGCACGTGCGCATTCACCAGAGTAGGCGTAAGCCAAAGCATTCTTGTGATTCAACTTTATCGCTCTTCGATAAAGCCCTGATGCTTCGCGAAACTTCCCCTGCAAACGCTTCGACTCAGCCAGCATCAAATGAGCATCTGAGCTTCTTGGACGTGCCCAAACAACTTCCTGAAATAGTTTCTCTGCTCGCTTGTAATCAGACAGTCCAAGTAATACTTTGCCGAGCATGAATTGAGCCTTGATATTTTCCGGCTCCGCCTTTACCGCTAGCTCATACTCGATAAGTGCATTTGTATAATCGCCACGCTTTACAAAACGCTCGCCTAGTTCCAAATGTCCCTTATCGTCAGGAGCTTCGCCAATAGTTTCCGCGAAGACACACCCGGTCGATATGACCAGGGCTGCTGCAACCAAATTAACCCATCTAATATGCATGCTAGCTAAATCTAGCACGACCGGCGAAATTCATCATGATCGTCCGCAATCAGGACAGTCCGCTCGAGCAGACAATTCCCGAATGACCGATGTTTCCAGCGTTCGCGCATCAAACTGAATTAACGATGCTCCGCCAATTCCCCCCAGCCCGGCAATTAATCTAATAACCGCACTAGCTTGCATAGCCGCCGCAATTTCAACCGTCGGCGCAAAATCCGCACTCAATTTCTCCATCGGCACATCTTCCAGCCCCACTAGAGGCAACACACACCTCAAACACGCCGACCGCCCCGGCACCATCGCATAAACTTGGCACGAAAACCCAAACAGCCCACCATGGACGAGAGACTTGTCTAAGTGCATAGAGACATCGGATGCAAGAAGCTTACTTTGCCAGTCCGCCAAACTATCAACGATTACGTCGTACTCGCCAATGACACTTTCCGCATTATGTGAATCGAAATCCAATGAATGTCCGACGACCTTCACGTCAGGATTAAGGGTGCATAGCTCACTTATCGCTGATTCGCATCTTTCCTTGCTATCAACAAGGCCAATTTGGCCGATTCCGGCTTTCGCCAAATGCTTAGCTACTGATGAACCTGTGCCATCTAGTCCAAGAATAAGAGCTGATCCGGACAACAACTTTAGCTGCGCCTGCGGGCTCATGGACGGCAATGTCAACTGATTCTTGTATCGTAATAGCTGTTCTGGGTTTAGACTCACCACTCATACTCCCTTTGGTCAGTATACAGAACCGTCTGACTGGACTCGTGAAATCCTTCAGGGCGGGCGCATGCAATGCGCCCCTACAAAAACCAGAACACAAAAAGATGTCTACATACCAAAAACCCCCCTTGCGGGAGGTCTCTGGCTGGCGTTGGCGGGGGAAAGGTATTACCTTTGGCGCTTGGGCCTTTGGTGAACTTGTAACTTGGTCGTTAGCTTGTTAGCTGAACAAGTTGGCGTCACGGGCAGAAGCAACGAGCCAGTTGATGGCACCAGGTGTTGCTAAGCCACCGGTTACACCGGCTGCACCCTTAAGTACACGCTTGAGCGCGTCTTGAGTACCAGCAGCCATGTGCATGAAGCCCCAGATCATTGTTGGTCCGCCCCAGGCAATAC
>JAKFVJ010000408.1 GCA_021732245.1 Candidatus Obscuribacterales bacterium
GCCCTTCACCTTCGTCTATCCGTGGGTCTTGCTGCTCAGTCTGGCAGTGGTTCCCATGGTGTTCCTAATGCGCCGCCGGCAAACGACCGTTGGCCATTCGTCCGTCGGTATTCACAAGAACCTGCGGACCTTCAACTTCATCGCCTGGATCTCGACCACGCTCCTGGCGGTTGCCTGGGTGGCCGGCTGCATTGCCGCCGCTCAGCCTCAACTTGCTGAGTCTAAAGAGACCGAGACGCGCGAGGTCCGAGACATCGTCGTCATCATGGACATCTCCGGCTCCATGAGTGCCGAGGTCAAAGGCAACAACCCCAACCCGGACGGCAAGCCTTACCGCCGTCTAGACGCCGCCAAAGATGCCGTCTGCAACTTCGTGGGCCGCCGCGAAGGAGATCGAGTAGCTGTCATGCTTTTCGACGATGACAGCTATTACAGCTGGCCGCTCACCACCGAAATTGACATGCTGCTGAAGCGCTGCCAGCGTCTCAACAGCCACTTGGGTGGTGGCACCAATTTCCAGGGCCCGGAAAAGAGCCAGCCCGGCATCGGCGCCATCCAGGCCCCTATCAACCACCTGAAGGAATTCGGTAAGTCGCGAACCAAGGTGGTCGTCATCGTCACCGACGGCGAAGCCCCAATCACAGACGAGCGCTTCCAGGAGCTAGCTGCTCAGGTGGAAGAGCTTGGCGTGAAGCTCTACGTCGTAGGTGTCGGACAGGAATGGACCAGTGGCGCTGCCAACCCGGCAACTGAGCCCCTGCGCAACTTCGTGCAACGGGTCAACGGAGTTCAACTTGCTGCCGACGACAAGGCAGCTTTCGACAGCGCAGTCGAAGCAATCGACAGGCTGGAGAAGTCCCGAGTGGAGATCGAAAAGACGGTCACTTACAGGGACATCTACCACTACTTCCTGTTGTCCTCGATCTTGACCTGGGTCCTGTACCTGATCGGCATCGGCATCACTCGGGAGTCTGCCTGAGAAGCCGAGCCGAACTCCCTGTCGCTGTGAACAGCCGGATGCCGCCAAGGTGTCCGGCTGTTCCGGCGATCAATTGCAACCTAAAGACAGAAGCGGCGCAAGGATGTTTGATTTGTTTGGTTTCATCCTGCGCCGCAGTCTGCCTTGATTTTCAAAAATCCATTAGCTACTATAAGACTTAGCAGGCACCGCATCTGGTATCATTCACTGCAACTGTAAATCTGAGTCCTGAAAACTACTGACGAGAAACAATATGGACACAAAGATAGAAGCGGAGTGGGTTGCATTACTCCTGGAATACAAGCATTTCGATGAAGTCGCAGTGCTCGTCAATCACACTGCTGATGTTCTATCTCTCCATTCCAGGTTGATAAAAACAGCCTGCGATCACATTTCAGGACAAGCGCGTCCTTCGAAAAAGCTCAGCCAACTTGCCAATTCCGCTCAGAAATACATAGCGCAGCATGAAGTGTTTATGCGGTACATTGCTGAAACTCTAGATATTCTCGAAGACAGCAGCCAATCATTGGATAACGCCATAACCGAAGCTCTAGATCTTCGTGCAAAACTCAAAGAAGATTTGAAATTGATCAACTTACCAGAATGAAACTCCGGCGAAGGCTCGCACGGTCGTTGCTGCTATGTCGACCATGTTAGTAGTCAAAGTTGAACGTTTCCTTAAGAGAGCAGATGCCTGGTTGCCGAGGTCAATTCATGCCGGTTACACTGACTTATAGCTATTGGTCTCAACGTCCTTGAGGAATCCCTCATGCTTATTGCACGAAAAGTAGACGGCTACTTGCTTGCAAAGCTTCTCGCCCGCCCGTCGAGTAGAGTCCGGGCGTAAGACCGCGCGCATCGATTTGTCATCACAAGCACGACAGAAATCGATCCGCCACATTACCAATTCACGTTTTACGCCCGTCACAGTGTGAGTCTGCTCCGCCAAAGCATCTAGGCTCACGCAGCGGTCCATAGAGACCTTCTTCAGATTGAACGCCTGCTGTTGCGCCTCAATCTGTTCCGATAATTGCCGTCAGCAATTCATTGCCCTTGGCAATGCCGCGAATGCATTTCGTATATGCATCCGCAATTAATCAGTGTTGTCATGCATGACACACACGCCATTTGAGCAACAAACGGTCGAGGAACACTTGTCCTTTATGGGAAACTAATACCCCATGCGCGTTTTACCAGTAATCAAGTCCTATTGCGTAACCTTGGCATCACTTTTGATGCCCATAGTTGGCTTGTTTTTACTGACAACCGCATCATGTCCAGCGCAAGTCCAACCAACAAATCAAGCTCCACCACCGGGACCTATCAAGGCAGGCGTCGAAAAGACACTGCTTTTGCCGGCTGCCTTTGATGAAGGCCTGATCAAAAGCCCTCGCACTGAAGCGATTCGCCGCCAACTCGGAATCACAAGATCGCAACTTATACGCGCAACTGAATTTCCAAATCCATCCATCTTCATGGATAACGGCTACAAGGCTGAATTCACCTACAGATACGGTGTCACCATACCGATTGAGCCACCATGGAAGTTTATTCTCAGAGTGGCGCTGGCCAAGAATCAAATCAGGCAAACTAACTTTGAGATCCTGCGCGGACTCTGGACGTACAGGGCTAGCGTAAGGCGAGCATACACCGAGCTTGTTGTTGCTCAGGAGCTGTACCGCACGCTGTCTCAGTTGGCTGATCTTACAGAGCAGCTTCATGAAGTAACCAAAAAGCGTTTTGAAGCCGGCGAAATCGCCGAGCTTGATGTTTACCGCGCAGAGCAGGAAGCAGCCAAGACACTGGCTGCCAAAGAACAACAGCGTTTCCTCATGCTGGAGGCCCAGCAGGGATTGGCGGTCCTTCTCGGTCGCACCCCGCAGAATGAACTGACCGTTCCGCTCTTGCCTCCGGACGGACCTGCTCCACAAGCTACGGGCATCCTGCCCGTAACCGATCCCGCGTTCCCTACTCTGCCGGCTTGTTTGAAGCTGGCAATGGAATACCGGCCGGAACTGAAAGTCATAAGGCAAGCGTTGCGGACCAACAAATCCAACTTAAGACTTGCTCTGGGCAATGTGATTCCAAATCCGACGATCGGTGTCGGTAGCTCGGTCGTCAACGGACCTGCTTTGCCTGTTGATGCCCCGCCGGAAGAGTTCGGAACCAATATTTTGCACGGCTTCTTCTTTCAGGTTTTTCAGGAGCTGCCTATTCTCAACTTCAACCAGGGCGATCTGTCGCTGTACAAAGCCACCGGACGGCAGCTGCAGACGGAAGTGCTTGCTCAGGAAAACATAGTCACACAGGAAGTTGCTACGGCCTATCAGCGCATGTCCGGTGCCAAGCGAAAAATTGAGATCTATCAGAACCGGCTGCTGAACCGCACTATCGAGATTGTTCGTCTGGCCAGGCTCGGTTACGAAGTCGGACAGACCGACATCAACTCTGTCTTGCTGGCACAGCAAGCAGCAATCGAAATCAAAACGGAATACCTTCAGGCAGTCTCCGACTACCAAAAGGCTTTTACTGATCTCGAGCAGTCCATTGGCACCACATTGCAGTAACGGAAGATCAACATGCATGGACTCATAGCAAACTTCGTCATAAGCGCACTAAAAGGGAGATTCATAACCCTTCTAGCGACAGCATTGCTTGTAGTTGCTGGAATTATCGCATTCAGAACTTTGTCGATTGAGGCATACCCCGAACTGGCAAACCCTCAGGTCCGCGTCATTACGCTCTACCCGGGAAAAGGACCGGAGGAGGTAGAAAGACTGGTCACCGTTCCTCTAGAGAAAGAATTAAATGGAGTACCCGGACAGACAGCGCTGCGTTCTATTTCGCTATATGGTCTGTCCGTGGTCATTACCACGTATACGGAATCTACGCCCATGGCCTTTGCGCGCCAACAAGTTTTGGAGAGAGTTCAGAAGGCGAACGTACCGCCTGATGCAGAACCCAGCTTGGAACCAGAAGTTGGCTCGTTGCGAGAGATTTATCGCTACACATTAGAGAGTTCGTACTACTCACCGATGGGATTGAGGTCGATTCAGGTATGGGAACTTGAAAAACTCTTTCGACAAATTCCAGGTGTAGTCGGCGTTGTCAGCCAGGGAGGACCAACAAAAACGTATCAAGTAAATGTTGATCCCCATCGTTTGCAAGCTTATGGGCTTAGCCTCAAAAGTGTATATGAGGCGCTGTCTCGTTCAAATGCCACCACTGGCGGAGGCTATGTTGAAGATAACGGCAACGCGCTCATCGTGCGCCAGATCGGCTTGATAAAAGACCTTGACGATATTCGCCGGATTGTACTCAAGACCACAGAAGCGGGAACACCGGTCACCGTCGCTGACGTCGCTACCGTTGAAATTGGTCCAATGGTGCGCCTCGGACAGGTAGGCAAAGACCACGAAAACGACGTAATTGAAGGAATCTTGCTACTGCGACGCGGCGAAAACCCAACAAAAGTTCTGACTGCGATTAAAGAACGGCTGCCTGAAATTACTTCCCGATTACCACCAGGAGTCGAGTTGAAGCCGTTCTATGACAGAACAAAGCTCATCAATCAGACCTTGCATACAGTTGCTACGAACGTCTCTCTAGGGATTGCGCTTGTAGTCATTTTTCTAACCCTCTTCCTCAGGGACGTGAAATCGGCGGTCATTACGGCGAGTGTGATTCCAGTTTCCATGCTTGTAGCCTTCATTGTCCTGAGCATAATAGGACTGCCAGCCAATCTTCTGAGTCTCGGAGCGATCGACTTCGGCATTCTAGTCGATGCCGCTGTGGTCATGACCGAGAACATAGTCAGGCGCCTCTCTGAAGAAGGCAAACAATTGCGGCCGGCTGAACGACTCATCTTGCTTACTGAATCCGCAGAAGAAGTTGCTGCACCTATAGTTTTTGGCACTCTGACAATCATTACTACATTCCTTCCGATCTTTGCCTTTACTGGCGTCGAAGGAAAGCTATTCCGCCCACTGGCGATAACTATGGTGGCGGCTCTGGTTGGATCTGCCTTTGCTGCACTGACACTCATTCCCGTGCTTTGTTCTTTCTTTCTGACGAAAAATGCCGTTTCAGAGAAAGTAAGTCCGCTGGTTTCAATCGCCCGAAAGGTCTATGAGCCTTCTCTCAACTGGTCGCTGCGCTTTCCATGGCTGGTGGTTGGACTCTGCAGTATTGCTGTGTGTTTTTCTATTTGGCTATTCACGCTCATAGGCGCTGAGTTCTTGCCGCATCTAGAAGAAGGCAATATTTGGCTGAGGGCCACCGTCAAACCAGGCAGCGTGTCTCTTAACGAGTCAGTAAAACTGGGAAGAGAGATTCGCGAAACGCTGCTCAAATTTCCAGAAGTCGATCAAATTCTTTCACAAGTGGGCGGTCCGGATGATGGCACCGATCCCGCAAGATTTGCCGATCAAGAGCATTTCATAGATTTGAAACCACGACAGAAATGGCGCGCGCAGTTTGGAGAAGACAAGGACAAGTTGGTTGCAGCTATGCGCTCTGCTCTAGAGCAAGTTCCCGGCGTCAATTATTATTTTACTCAATACATTCAAACTACGCTTGATGAGGCGCTTTCCGGCGTCCAAGGCTCGTTGGTCGCTAAGGTTGTCGGCTCTGATTTGGCTGAGCTAGAGAAATATGGTGAACAGGTAGGAAGAATCATGTCTTCCACACCCGGCATTGTTGACGTGGTAGTTGATCCTTTGCTTGGTCAGCCCCAGCTAGTAATCGAACTTGATCGCAAGGCAGCTGCTCGATATGGATTGAACGTCGAGGACTTAAAAGATCTTGCCGAAATGGCAATAGGCGGGAAGCCTGCCACGACGGTGATTGAAGGTGAGCAACGCTACGATGTTCTGCTTAGATTTGCTACTCCGTTTCGCTCCGATAAGGCCAAATTCAACACAATCCTGGTCGATACACCGTCTGGTGCCAAGATACCGCTATCGCTATTCGCTCAAGTCCGAGAGGTAGTTGGAGCTACCCAGATATGGCGAGATGCCGGCTCTCGCATGGCCACAATTAGAGCGAACGTTCGCGGACGAGACCTTGCTACCGCCGTCAAAGAGGCCCAATCAAAAGTGGCTGCCGAAGTGAAGTTACCGCCCAGCTACTCTGTTATTTGGACTGGCGAATTTGAACGGCAGAGGGAAGCTTCACAGCAGCTTGCAACCGTCATACCTGTAACGCTGCTGGTCATTCTCACTATCCTCTACGCGGCAAGCGGCACATTGCGTGGCGCACTCGTTATGTTCTCTGTGGCTCCGATGGCCGCTATCGGTGCCGTACTTTCACTCTTCTTGACTCACACATATTTTTCGATATCAGCAGGAGTCGGCCTTATCTGTCTCTTTGGACTTGCTGTTAAGAATGGCATTCTCATGGTCTCGTTCATCAATGAACTCAGGCAGGAGGGATTCGCCTTGAGGGATGCCGTTTTTCAAGGAGCACTTATTCGGATGCGTCCTGTGCTTATGACTGCCACCATAGCTGCCGTCGGTTTACTTCCCGCTGCGTTATCGAACGAAATTGGCGCACAGACACAGCGGCCTTTTGCAATAGTCATCATTGGCGGTCTGATTAGTTGCACGGCACTAACCCTCTATGTTTTGCCAGCACTTTATCTTTGGGTTGCTCCTAGATCCAAACCCAAAGTTTCACCCGCTAACGGTTACACGTCGTCCGAGGCAACTACACAATGAATCGCTTAGTACCAATCTGGATTTGCATGCTTCTGGCTTTGTCAGGCTGCTCCCAACCTGAACAAAACCAGCAGCCCGCAACAAAAAGCATCACGAGCGAACCGGCACCAATTAAACTCACTCCCGACCAAATGCGCCGGGCCGGTCTTGTAGCTGAGACAGCAGTCGTGAGAAATCTTGCTGAAAATATAGAAGTAGCTGCTACCGTTCAGCCAGACGAAACACTTACCATGCCGGTATCATCTCTGGTGCCCGGCCGCGCCGAACAAGTTTTTGTCAGGCTCGGCGATTCGGTTTCGCAAGGGCAGATTCTAGCCAGAATACGCAGTGACGATGTTGGCTCTATTCAGACTGATTTCTTGCAACGCTTGCTTGAACAGCGCGCGGATGCAAGGCAACGGCTACTTGAATTGCGAGCAGAAGCAAAACAATTAGCAACCAAAGCCGAATTTCTACAGAAGCAGTATCAGCGAAAGAAATTCTTGGTCGAGAACAAGATCGGCTCAAAGGCAGAACTCGAAGCTACTCAGAGCGAGCTTTTGCAGGCGGAGTCAGCACTTGAAGCTGCTCAAGCTAAAGAAAAATCAGCGCTCGAAGCGACAGCGGCAAAGGAGAGAGCCCTATTTATCACCAGCAAAGAAAAGCTCAAGCTTCATGGACTGCCAGAATCTGAGATTGATCGCGTTGCAAAGCAAAATACAGTAAAAAGCATCTTCGAAATTCGAGCACCAAAGTCCGGATTGATTACATCCAGAGACATCGATCCTGGTGAGACAACCGATGCTAATCGACATTTGTTCGTCATAACGGATCTTTCACGCATCTGGATGGTGGGACAGATCTTCGAGAAAGATGTTAGTCGCTTGTTACTGCAGATGCCAGTGATTTGCGCTGTCGACAGCTATCCTGACCGGCGATTCACGGGACATCTCGATTATCTTGGTTCAAAGTTGGACCCGCAAACTAGGACATTGCCGATTCGAGCCTCAGTTGTCAATTCCGATTACAAGCTGCGGCCGGATATGTTCGGACAAATTTCCATTCGCGTAGGCATAATCCACACCCTGGCGGTTTCTCGAAAGGCCTTACAGAAGATTGGCGAAACCCCGATAGTCTACGTTCAGAGCGGTGCAAATACGTTCACCGAGCGAAAGGTTGTTACCGGCTTGATTGTGGGCGAGCAGATACAGATCATTTCTGGATTGACAACAGGAGAGCTAGTTGTCACAGAAGGAAGTATTCACCTGCTCGGCACGTCGCTTCAGCATCTCAAACAATAGGAGGAAATTATCTTGCAACTTCTTGCGGCTATCATGCAGCCATTCTTGATTGATCGAGCAACACGTGTGCTGCGCGCCCACAAAATCACTGAATATACAATTATCAAGATCCATGGAGCACACAAGGAGCTAGTGGCGGACCAGGTTCACTACGCGAAAGAAATGGCCAAACTAGAGCTTCCAGTCAACGACGTTGATGCTCAACAAATAGTGAAACTTATTCGCGAAGCAACTACGCATCAGGAAGTATCCGATACCGTAATCTGGACAGTCCCGATGCTGATTTACGACACTGGTGACTTATGACCACAAATCCCGTTCTTTACAGTGAGTTGCACAGCGCGTGGGCGGAGGCTTCTGCCGACGACCGCATGTCACGTTTCAAGGCACTGCCTCTTGCCGATGCTCAAGAATTCTTTCGCGAGCTCAGTACGCGACACCAGTATGAAATCATTGCCAATTTGCCTGAAAGAGAACAGACAGTCTGGTTGCGACTCTTAGATCCAGATGATGCAGCCGACTTGCTTCAGGAGGCACCGTCAGGGGATCGAGAACGGCTCCTTACTTTGCTCGATGACAACACAAGAGATGATGTTCAGGCACTGCTCAAGTATCGCGAGGATGTTGCTGGTGGTCTGATGAGTCCGCGTTTTGCCAGACTCAGACCAGATATGACAGTCTCGGAAGCGCTCACCTACGTGCGTAAACAGGCGCTGGGAGCAACGGAGACTGTCTACACGGTCTATGTTCTCGACTCAGAACAGCATTTGCTTGGTGTCACTTCGCTGCGCACCCTTTTTGCTTCCGAGCCGCAACAACTGATTAGCGACATCATGCGAACCAACGTTGTTACAGCCTCTGAACAAGCCGATCAGGAGGCACTGAGCAGACTTTTCGCCGAACATGATTTGATAGCCATACCAATTGTCGATGCTGAAAACCGCATGAAAGGGATTGTTACCATCGACGACATCGTCGATGTCGTGCAAGAGGAGGCCACCGAAGACATACAAAAAATGGGAGGTAGTGAGGCTCTTGGCGCACCATACCTCGAAATTTCTTTTGGACGAATGATTCGCAAACGTGCCGGCTGGCTCACTGTACTCTTCCTGGGCGAAATGCTCACAGCCAATGCCATGGGACAATTCGAGGATGAGATAGCCAAAGCCGTAGTCCTGGCTCTGTTCATTCCACTCATTATCAGCAGCGGCGGCAATGCTGGTTCGCAGGCCTCCACTCTTGTTATCCGAGCCATGGCACTCGGGGAACTTCGTTTGACTGACTGGTGGCGCGTCATGCGCCGCGAACTGCTTACCGGACTAGTACTGGGGAGTATTCTGGGTGCAATCGGACTTGGCAGAGTTGTTATTTGGGAATCTATGTTTCACACTTACGGACAGCATTACTGGTTGATAGGACTCACAGTAGGCCTGTCCTTAATTGGCATCGTGCTCTGGGGAACACTTGCGGGCTCGCTTTTGCCCTTTATTTTGCGCCGGGTTGGCTTTGACCCGGCAAGCGCGTCTACGCCATTTGTTGCCACCCTTGTTGATGTGACCGGAATCGTGATTTATTTCAGTGTTGCCAGTCTGCTCTTAAAAGGGACGTTGCTGTGACGAGCAACTGATCCCGTTCTTTGCCCGCGTTCACTAACTTAGCAATCCTTTTCCTTTGCCTGGTGACCGCGTACTTGCTCGCCGGCGGCGCAGCACAGACTATTGACTTTCCTCGACTGGTCTTGGAAGAAACCATTTCTTCCACCAGGGTGTCTGCGACTTCTCCAACTTCTCAGACAATGCTGCCAGCTCCTCTCTTATCGCGGCTGTCTCACTGTCTCTCTTCTGTAATTCGCTCAATTTTTCCTGTGCTTCCTCGGCGAGCTTCTTATACTCGTCGACCGATGCCAGCTTTTCCTCAAGCGCCTTGATCTCTTGTTCCTTCGCCGCGCGCTCCTGCTCAAGCTCCAGCCGCAACTCTTGCAGCTCGGATTCTTTCACTTCTTTCTCCGCCTGCAATTCCTTCTCCACTGCAGGAGCTGGGGTTTGTTCAAACTGTTCTTGCATCGCGGCTATTTGCTTTTTGAGCGCCTCGGTTTCCATCGCCCTGATCTCGGCTGCTTTCCGGTCTTCTTCCGCCTCGCGCGCACGCTTCTCCAGGTCGGGTAGGAGCCGCAATTGCCGGCTCTGGTCCTCGATGATCAAGTCCCGTTCTTTCAAAGCCATTGCCTGCGCTTCCAGCTTCTCGGTTAGCGGTTTGACGAGTTTCTCGGCAATGACTTCCAGGCGCTCCAGTTCTACGGTTCGCCAGCTTGTCGGCTGATCCTCTGTCTCTGTCGCATCGGACGTGACTGATTGCGCTTCAACAGCTTCCACATCTTCCGGCTCAAAATTGAGAGCACCCTCAATTGGTGCCTCCCCCTTCTTGGTCTCCGCGGCCTGCATGATCTCTTTGTTCGGATAGATGCGCCACTCTTCCTGACCGTAAGAGTTCGTCACCCGTGTGCCTTTCAGCTTGCCATTTTCGAGCCGGTACATGACCGCTCGCTTTGTCAGCCCAAGCACACCGGCCACT
>JAKFVJ010000318.1 GCA_021732245.1 Candidatus Obscuribacterales bacterium
ATTCGTCCAAGCGCTTACAAATCAGGCATGAGAATTGGTCCGACACTCACAGATAACCCGTCTGAGTTTTGTATGTTTACTGTGCCCTTTGGTGATTATTTTCATGGCGCACCTGGTCTCAAGGTAATGGTTTCTAATTGGCGTCGTGTGGAAGACAATGCAATTCCAGCACGCGGCAAGATTATTGGTGCCTACGCAAATACCGCACTGGCAAAAACAGATGCTGTACGCGCGGGCTTTGATGACTGCATAGTGTTGTCCGAAAACGGACACGTGTCTGAAGGTAGTGCGATGAATATTTTCATGGTGCGCAACGGGCAGTTGATAACGACACCTGTTTCGGAAAATATTTTGGAAGGCATTACTCGCGAGACAGTAATGGAATTTGCTGAAGCTGAGCTTGGATTGAAGACAGTAATTCGCTCAGTCGACAGAAGCGAGTTGTACGTTGCCGATGAATTATTCTTCTGCGGTACAGGCGCGCAAGTGGCTCCAATTCTCGAAGTCGACAGGCGTCCTGTAGGTGATGGTGGTGTTGGTCCTGTCTCTCAGAAGATAAAAGACATGTATGAGTCCATTTGTCGCGGTGAAATGCCGAAGTATAAGAAATGGCTGACACCTGTTTATGCTAAGTCCGCTGCGGCTAAGTAAACTCATAATTCATTAAATAGCTCGGCTGTTAATTGACACTCCATAATAGGTCACCAATAATGGAGAAAGTCCCCTTATTGAGACATTAAATGGCCAAGAACCCTCAAACTAAGGAAGTATCGGAAAAGCCTGTTGCTTCCGATCACGCAGCGTCCCCCTCCAAAGTAGGCTCTGAGGCTATTAACTCGCCCGAGTATGCCAAGCTTGGACCAAAGGAATACGCCAGTCTTGCCAAGCAAAATGCCGAGATGGAGGAGAAGGGCACTTTGCCTAAGCTGCCTCTTAATCTGGATGTGAGCAATATGACCCGTGGCTTGCAGGAGATGGGCGACGCTGTGGGACAGATTGCGAATCATGATTACGGTAAGGACTTGCAGCAACGATTGGCAGAGCTGGCTTCTGAACTCGATGCAGGACTAGGCAAACTGATACATGGCAATGCCGGCGATAAGGCGCAACCAAATTTTCCCAATGAATCGCTCGGCGTAATTCAAGATTTGAAAGATCGTCCGATGAATTCGTATAACTGTCACTTTTTGGTGAAGTCCCACATAGAAGGAGCCCCACCGGAGGAGAGTACAGCGAAAGCACGTAATGAACAAGTGACGCCAAATTATTTGAATCAACATGGCTACGAAGAAGTCAAAGACGGTAAAAATGCCAAACCAGGCGACATAATTTTAGTTGAAGACACCGGTGCAGATGGTAAAGGGCATTACTACAACCACTCAGCAATCGTATCGGCAACGGACGGCAAAGGACATGTGACACAAACACTTCAGAAGCTCCATCCGGACGCACCAGTGGCAACGCTCAATCCAACCAACTTTAAGAATACATACGCTCCTGATAGTCGGTACAAAATTCACATCTATCGAAACCCAGCTAAGGAAGGACATCTGGAGTGAAGTCACATAGCGCCTTGTTGCTGCCGGCAATTGTATTCGCTTTTTTGGGCAGTCTCATTCTGTTTGGAATGTCTTACTGGATGCAGACTTCTCTTACGCAGCAATTTGTTGCTGATTCAACGGAACTTTTGAAGCATCCTCGTTATCTCAAGTCTGTTGCCTTAGCGCATATCGTCTTTGTCGTATTGGCATTTGTGGCCAGCTTTCTGTTGCCGAGAAAACTGCTTACGGCAAATTCTCTCATTTACATTGTTGTGCTGTACTGCTGTTTTTCGTTGACCAACATAGGCATTTGGTTTGCGTTAACATCAGCCCGCGCGATCTCACATACAGATCCGTTTTACTTTTACTTTCCAGTCAATTTGGAGCTAGTACCGGTAGTGGCTGGTACGCTGGTGCTGGCTATGGTCTGCGGCTTTTCTGCTTTTTGGATTCGTCGAAAAGCAGAAAAAGTCTAATTGTTATCTATTTGAAGTTCGATAGGGTGTTTGGAGTTGCCCATCTTCCAGCTGACTTTTGCTCCGCTTAGAATGTCGAGGAGTTTTTGTCCTGCAATTTCTTTGCGCCAGCCGGTAAGCAATGGCAATGTGCCGTTGTCGTCTTTTTCGCCTCGGTGAATGCGGATTAAGAGTTGGATTTCGTCGCGTGTGGCGACAAGTTCTGGAGCTAAATCAAGGTCGTAACAAATGACTTTCAAGACGGCGTAAAGTTGATCGCCTTGGAGCACATCGCGCTTGGTTGGTGCTGATGAGTGCGGCCAACTGGGGCAGTCATCCATCGAGACTTCCAGTCCGACTTTTACGGTTTGCAAAATGTCATTGCCGTAATGGCGAATTTGATCCGGGCGCAGGCTTCTCAGTCTCTGCATGTCTTCTATTCGTTGCGGAGGACGCTTGCTTAGCTCTAGCAAAATATTGTCAGAAATAATTGTTCGTACAGGCTTGTTGTTTTTAGATGCTTCGCTGTCGCGCCACCAATATAGTTGTTGCAATACGGACAGTCCGCGTCTTGGCAGTGAGCTGGCGCCTTTTACGCGCATGAATTGGCGTGAGCGGTCTTTGATGTAATATTCTTGCTCGGTGTAACGCTGACATTCTTCCAGAGCCCAAGGTAATCGATCTAGCTTTTTGAGATTGGCTTCAACGCGATCCCAAAGTGGCAGCAAGTGGCGGACATCGTCGAGAGCGTATTCTACTTGTTCCTTTGTCAGCGGACGTACCATCCAATCGGTATAGCTCTCTGTTTTGGAGATGCTTACTTGAAGCAATGTCTGCAGAAGTTTTGCATAGCCGACTGGATAGCCAAAGCCGGCAAATCCTGCAGCAAGCTGAGTGTCGACGATGTTTTGCGGCACAAGCCCGGAATTGGCATAGACGAGATCGAGATCTTGATCTGCTGCGTGAAGCACAACAAGAATTTCAGGATCGGCAATTCTTTCCCAGAGTGGTTTCAAGTTGGGCACAGTTAGTGGATCAATTATCGTCACTAGATCATCGAGCGCAACTTGAATGAGACACAACTCTGTACTGTAAGTCTTTTCCGGAATGAATTCCATATCGAGACAAAAGCGTTTTGCTTTGTCTATGCGAGCACAGAGATCATCCAATCCTTGTTGATTGACGATGATGCTCATGGGCTGGTCCTCTGCTTTAGATATTTGCGCGACCAATCGAGAGCGCCGGTTTTGCCTATTACAATTGTGCTGTCGTGCCTGATGGCAGGCAGCGGGAAATGCAAGTCATTCGATTCTAATGACCCTACATCCAGTCCTGCGCCTAACGCTAAAGCAACCGGTGCGGCTGAGTCCCAGACTTTCAGTTTGCCTGATAGATGGACAAATAAATCTGCTTCGTTATCGAGAATTCTAGCGACCTTCAGTCCAATACTGCCGGTCACAAGCCATTCTATTTCGGGAATGTCGCCAATCCATGGATTATTTCTGCGATCGCGACGCCCCATCGCCAGCCTTACTTGTTTGATTTGCAGCATATCGCCGAGGGGCTCGTAAGCGTTTGCTTGCAAATCTCCTGCTTGTAGAAACGAGCCGTGATTTGGTCCGCCGAAATAAAGGCGCTCGGTGACAGGAGCGTATATCCAGCCGAAGACCGGTTTCAATTTGTGCAAGAGTACAATCATTACACAATACTGACCATCATTTTTGACGTAATTGTCTGTCCCGTCAATTGGATCTACAAGCCAAATATTTTCGCTGGAAATTTCCTGATGGTGATTTTCATCTTCTTCGGAAATGATTATGTCGTTGGGAAATCTTTTGCGCAGTCCGGCGGTAAGAATATCCGAGCAAGCGTGATCTGCTTCCGTAACAAGATCATGCGGACCCGTTTTTTCCTTGATGCCGACACCTTCGCGCATGGACATAGCCAACCGGCCTGCATCTACTGCCAGACCAGATACGAAACCTATATCGTCCTTCGTAATCGTAGTGTTTACCTATGCGTGATCGTCGGAATACATTTGAGCTTTGAATTGCCCGGAGAGTTCTTCGTCCAGCAAATCCGCCACATAGGCAACAGACCAAGCAAGTTCATCGACTTCTTCTTGATTTAAGCCTAACGTCGGTCGTTGCGCAACGACTAATACAACATCGCCGTGGGTAGCTAGAGCACAACTGCTCAAGTTGCAATTGACATCAAGCAGCCTTCTGAAAAACGCTTCCGTATTTTCTTTCGGAATGAATACAAGAGGGCTCGTAAGACGCAACACCGGACCACCGGCTGCATCTTGCACAAAGATATACACCTTTGCCGAGCCTTGCCTCATCCACCAGCCGCATCCTTCAGAAGACTTCAATTCCTGATGGTCGGGATTGAGCCCGCGGCTCTTGAAGTAGGTGCTAATCATGCCCGCTACTTCTTCGACGCTGCCCTTAGTGGCTTTGTGTGTTCCAAATAGACCCATATGCTGTGGCCCCATGTCGTTGACACCGTGATTAAGTATACCCGATAACAATACTTTACATGTTGTTTTAAATAGTGCTCGTACGGGCACAGGGAATGTGGCGAGATCGGGGGATGCTTGTATGAGGCATATCGGTAACTCATTGGTGCTTGTGCTTTCACTAGCAACTTTCGCTGGAAATTTCGTGCCCGCTATAGCTCAAGATGCGTCGGCTCCAATGTTGCAGGGTGGTGTTTCGCGCACTCAGTACAGCGGCAGTGATGTTCTGGTTGGAACAGTCATAGTAACAAAAAATCCGCATGTCCATTTCACTGCACACAGAGACTACGTAACAGGCAGGGTATACAATCCGGCACCTACTCCGGAAGAGTGTGCGGCTGCTGTGAATACCGGGCTTAGTATTTTTAATTCTGTGATGGGAATTGTTGATAGTTGCGGTGGATTCTCTGGCGGCGGCGGAAGCTCATCCGGTGGATACAGCTCTGGCGGGGGCTATAGCAGCGGCGGAACTTGCAGCAGCGGTGGCGGATACAGTTCTGGTGGCAGTTGCAGCAGTGGTCACTAGGTAAAGCATTTAGAGTTGAAAGAGCGGCGTTTATGAAACTACGGGTTCTCACTCTGGTTGCACTTCTGCTTCAGTTTATTTTTCACTTGGACATAGATTGTCAGCCGGCCTACTCTCAAACAGCGACAGCCATGCCTGTCAACGGTGGCGGCATGTCCGCCATTTTGTTTAACACAAAAAATGGACAGTTGCGAGTTAATCTGCCGGATGATACATCGGAAGGTGACACTATATCCGGCTCGGTGATTATCGAGCCTAAGGGCAGAAATCAAACTGAGCAAACAAAAAACGAAGATGAATTAAACGGCTATGTGGTGGAAATTGCTGATCAGAAAGCCCCCTGTCGTTTGGGCGATTTCAAATGCGTAATGCCTACGGCTAACAACATTGTTGATCTTGTGTTGAAAGATAAAAAAGGCACTAGAGTTTGCTCGACAAGTGTGAAAATTTACGATAAGCCTCCACCGCTTCCCTGCGCGAAATATCCAGGAACATGCATGCTTCCACCTTTTGCTCAAGCTGGTTGGCCAATACAATGTCGTGGTCCATGTGATGGCGATTTTAATAATTCATCTGTAAAAGTTGCAGGCAAAGAGTTGGTCAAGTTTTGCGAGTCGCCACGCAAGCTGGTGGTTGAGTGTCCAAACAATGTTCAAGGCACGACAACAATTGAAATGCGTGAAGGCAATGCAATTGCCACTGGTAAATTTACAATCTTGGCAGTGGACTTAAAATGTGGATTGACGGACATCGAACGCGGCAAGACAACTACTCTGACAGTTACAGTTTGGGGACTCGACGGAATAAGTGAACCGGTAGATCTCCAAATTAACAATTTGGCTCCAGGTATTGTGCAATTAGATGGCGGTGACAAACAGACTGTAAAACTTGAGAAACAAACAGGCACTTGGACAAAGGCAATGAACGTCAGTGCGATAAGAAGTGGATCTTTTAGTTTTGTTGCATGGGTACTGGAACCGCCAATAATCAACGTCACTTATTTTCAACCATTGGGAAGTACTCGACCTGTTGAATCGCCTCCTCAGCAAGCAAGTCAACCTGCGACACCAAGCATTGCCGGTACATGGAGTTCTACTTATGGTCCAATGACATTTGAAGTAAGCAATCAGTCAAATGGTTTGCAGCAAGTGAAAGGACATTGGCAGCAAGCGGCAGATAAACAGGGCAAGATTGAAGAAGGCGTTTATGATCCTGAAGCCGGCACTGTAAACTTTTCTTACTACGAACAGTTTGGATTAATGTGCACGGTACAGCGAGTCTTAATTTGTCCGCTGATGGAAGAACACTTGAAGGAACGTGGACGCAGGCAGGTTCTACAGGACGTTGGACACTTACTCGCTAATATTTTTGCTTAGGATTCGTTTACGTAGTGCAATTCTGTCGCATTCATAGTTACTGCCTGGGTATAACACCCGTGGCGTAAAAGGATCGATGTGCGCATTGCGCGATTAGTCGGATTTTTCTAAGGGGACGGGAAAATGAACAAGAAAAAGTTGGGTTGGTTAACCCTAAGTACTTTTGCTTTAACCACGCTTATTGCTTACAATCCGGTGCTAATTGCAAAAGTCACTGGACAAAGCCAAATAAGCGCAACGTCCAAAATTGGTGACGGCCTAAACACCACAGTTTTTGATACGCCAAACGGCAAGATTAGTGTCAATTTGCCGGAAGATATGGCGACAGGCGATACGCTTTCAGGGACAGTAATTGCTGAACCTGTTGGACAAACTGCCAAAGAAAAAGAAGAAAATGAAGATGAACTCAATGGCTATGTAGTTGAGGTTAAGAAGGCTCAAGAGCCGGCTCCGCCGCAAGAGAAGTTGCCACCGGATTGTCCGCCGCCTTGTTTGCCACCTGGATTTACGATGCCACCTATAATTCCTATTTCGGAATTGCCACCTGAGGAATGTCCTCCTGAAGAAGAAAAACCTTGCCCGGGTGAGAAGAAGCCTCCGTGCACTGAAAAGAAACCACCTAAGACTGCATCCAAGCCGCCTTGCACTGGTAGTAAACCAACGACAAGTAAAAATAGCGGCACTTGCAGCAAGCCGGCACCGCCAATAAGCTGTCCAGTTAGTAATGCAACACCGATGAATCCTCCCACATTTGTCTGTGGATTAGGAAGAGATCCAATTGACTTGGTTCTAACACGCAATGGACAACCGGTTTGTTCAAAGCCGGTACCACATCCACAAAAACCAATTAACCCGGGCTATCCACCAGGTGGTTGCACAATGCCGACAGCCGGTCAAACAGGCAAGCCAATTACAATTGGTGGTGGCTGTGACGGTTATTCCGGTAACACAGGTGTCAAGTGTGGTGGCGTTAAGTGTCCGCCATTAGCCGAAGGTCCGCGCGGCACTGTGGTGAAGAGTCCAGGTAATGTTGTTGGACCAACCGATATTACCTTTACTGAATGCGGCAGAACTGCAAAAGGTAAGTATTGCAACTTGAAAGTAAAAATGAGTGCTCCAAAGACAGTGCTCAAGAAAGGTGAATCTACAACGGTAACGGTTATGGTTTATGGCGTAGAAGGATTAGCCGGACCTGTTGAATTGAGAATTGAAAATCGCTCGCCGAATGTAATTGATATGCAAGGCGGAAATTCTCAAGTCATCACAATTAACCCATCATCCGGAGGACAGCGCTCAGCGCAGTAGTCCAATTCACCACACACAACTATTGTCTGAGGAAAAGATCATGAGGACAAATAATCGCTTATTGCTCTCTTTGCTGGTGCCGCTGACTATTGCAGGACAGTCAACTGTGTCCGTGGCACAGGAACAGCCGTATTCAACGACATTCCAAATTACCGGCAAAGAAGGCGGCGGATATTCGATATCTGCCATCGTTAAACCAGCATCGCCACAAGCCATGCCTCTGTCTGTGATTCAAAATCCGGAAAGAAGGCCGGCCGGCGAAACAGCTAAGCAGCCTGGAGAGGATCCAGCCGGTAAAAAGCCGGTGAAGGAAGATCCAAATCAGAAGCCTGAAGAAAAGACCGCGCAGCAGCCTGGTAACAACAACGCTCCTGTGACCAAACAGGAACTAGAAGATGTTGCCAAAAAGATGGCTGAGCAGATGCAAAAGCAACAGGAGGAGTTGGCTAAGCAGATGCAGAAACAGCAAGAGGAATTGGCAAAACAATTGCAAGAGCAACAACGCCAGGCTAATCAGCAATTGGCACAGCAGCAGCAGCAAGCCAATCAACAACTCGCTAATCAGCAGCGTCAAGCTAATCAACAATTAGCCAATCAGCAACAGCAAACGGCCAATCAAATGCAGCAGGGACTTAACCAATTAGCCCAGCAGCAGCAGGCTCTGGCACAAGCGGCAATACAAGCCCAACAGCGCCAGCAAAGACAATTAGGTCGGCTATTTGCTCAAGCAAGGCGAGATCAAATGATGCGGAATTTCGAACAACAAATGTTTGGCAATCCGAATTTGATGAATCAAATGGGTATGAATACTGCTCAAGGCATCATGGGATTAGTTAGTCAAATGATGCAAGCGGCAAGCCAAATGGCCGGACAAATGCGCGGTGGGCAAGGACAAGGTCAAGGGCAAGACGGACAGCAAAATCAGCAAATGGCTCAAGGTCCAACGGCACAAGAAATTGCAGCTGAGTTGCAAAAGCTAATGGGCGATAAGCTCTCCACAGACGCAGCCGAAAAAGTATTGACCGCTCTAAAACAAACTGCCCAAGCGCCAAGTCCTCAGGCACTCAATGACCAAATGCAGGAATTTACGGATCTCGGCAAACGCCTGCAGGAAGCCCCGCAATCAGAATCTCCCTCGCGCGTAAGCAGTGCGGCCGATGATCTGAGTGTTGGACCCAACGACTACGAAGGTCTAGCAAAACTTGCAGACAAGTTAGCTAGAGGCGACAATCGCATGACCAAGCAGTTTTTGGAAATGTCACTCGATGCAGCAGGCAGAGTATCCAGCGGTAATTCATACACTTCAGCTGAAAAGCAAAAAGCACGTGAGTTTGCATTGAAACTTGTATCTCGATTTAAGGATTTGAAAGAGCAAGTCGGCAGCAGCAGTGCTTCGGAAAGAAGCATGCGCAGCGCTCTCGAATTCGATATCGACAAGTGCATGAGAATCAACAACGAAACAGCCTGAAAGGCAGGTACAAATGAAAATGCTTGAGCCAACAGTACTAAGCGTACTTGTTGCGTTGGCTACTATTCCTGCGCCTGTCTGGGCTCAAGAAGACGGAATATCTCCGGGTTACAAGCATGATGTGCAAATAACAGGCAAATCCGGAGGACCATATAACATAAAAGCATCTGTTAAACCTCAAACGGAAGTTGTTCCTATGGGCTTGGCCAATAAGAAGTCAGGTTCTAACGCCGCAGCGCAAGGCGACAAGGGCAAGTCCCCTGGATTGAGAAATTTAGAACGGATATTGTTTGGTTCGGCATCGGATGATTTGCCTATACTGGATCCTACGACGACAGCAGCTTTAAATGACTTTGTAAACTCAAAAGATCCTACTGCCTCTACTCAAGCCACGAAACCAACATCATCACCTTCGACGTCAGCTTCAAGCGCGATGGATCCGGAAGCACATCATCACCAGCAAGCCGGTGGTGGACCTGAGGATCACCACCATACGCTGCCGACAGATGGCAGTCCTGGTGCGGGTGATATTACAAATGGAGCGATAACGACGTTCTACGACAATCTTCCGAGTGATGTCGTTCACCGCCTTTCCGGAATGGGTGTTGATCCTTTAGCAACCGTCCACGCAGCAGGCGATCCGTATGCGCCCTATGCGATTGCCTTGAATCGCGGTGATTTCAATACTATGCGCAGATACGCTATGGATGATGCCGTCGACAATCTAAGACAGCGAATAGCCATGTTAGGATTGGCCGGTGCGTCTGCTTTGCGTAACATGGCAAATCAAAAAAATCCTGACACTTTCCCAGCAAAGGACACCCTTCGCAAGATAGCGGAAGATTTGCATTATGCTGGTCAAGGTCTGGACGAAAATAAGCCTGGTGAGGCCAGGCTGAAGGCAACTTGCGAAGACATTTCGCGCATCTGGTCCAATATGACTCAACCGAAGACCAACAAATAAATTACTGTTTACAGATTTTGCAATATTCAGCCGGCTACCTGTGACAACATCTCGCACCGGAAAGAGCCACCCAGAGCGCTCCCAAGCCCTGCTATTGATGTCATGGGGCTCAAGTTCCTGCCGGGGCAGGTTTTCAGGGGTTAGAACCGCGCTGCTGACATGTTAATATATGAAACCCTCTATTCCCGAGTAGCGCAGTGGTAGCGCAGGTGACTGTTAATCACTTGGTCGCTGGTTCGAATCCAGCCTCGGGAGCCACTTTCAGGGCTCCGACCCAACTCAGTAACAACGCCAGCCAACCAATAGCCAACCATTGAAATCGTTTCGGCAAAACTGGTTGCAACATTTCGCAGCATTTGCGTGCAGCTAGATG
>JAKFVJ010000460.1 GCA_021732245.1 Candidatus Obscuribacterales bacterium
TCCTTAAATTCTTTTGTGTAAGTTGAGTTAACTCTTTTCCGATTAACCATGTGTCACTCCTTTTCAACATTCTATGTGATCGGAGCGATTCTCTTTGGTTACTGTCCGTTAAATCGGGGAAAGGTCACTATCAGCTTGTTTGAATCATCAGCCTGGAAGAATCCCGTCGTCGACTCTTTGACAAATAATTCCGACTTATCTGCCTTAGTGAGCAGATGGGATGTATGTTTCCTAGACAATTCCTGAGTTAACCGTTCACTCACCCATTGACGCAGCATAGTACCCATATGAGTCTTGTAGTTGGCAGCAACTTCATAGAGTTCGACTATTTTTTCAGAATCAAGACGAAATTGAACCAGCTCCTTCTTAGCTATCGCCTCTCGCGATCTGGCGGCCATCTCAACCTTTCGCTTCTGTAACTCTTTATTTGCGAGTCGTGGCATTATTCACTCCCCGATAGTTGCATGCAACAAATATTGCATTATAATTGTAATACACTCGTCATACAGAATCAAGTATCGTAACTCAGCCAAAATACGGGAGTAACCATGCATGAACAACCGACAGACGCGAAGCACGTTCGGCAATGCGGTGACTGGACCAGGCTATGACAAACTACTGCGAGACCTTAAAGCACGTATTTCGCGGGCTCAAATTAAGGCGGGGCTTGCCGTGAACGCAGAATTAGTTCGACTATTTTGGGAAATAGGCAAAGGCATTCTGATACAGGAAAAGGAACAGGGGTGGGGCGCAAGGGTTATTGACAAGCTTGCAAAAGATTTAAAGGCAGCCTTCCCTGAAATGAGGGGCTTTTCGGCTCGCAATCTTCGTTACATGAAGTCCTTTGCCGAAGCGTATCCAAATGAGCAATTTTTGCAGGCGGCGCCTGCAAAAATTACCTGGTACCACAACTGCACGCTGCTAGACAAAGTTAAAGATCCGGATGAGCGTCACTGGTACGCGATCAAAACAATCGAGTTCGGCTGGAGCAGAGATATTTTGGTCTTGCAAATAGAATCACGCCTTTACGCTCGCCAAGGACAGTCCGCTGTGAATTTCGATCGCACTCTGCCGGCACCTCAATCAGATCTGGCTCGCCAGATTCTTAAGGATCCCTACAATTTTGACTTTCTTTCGCTAGATACCGAAGCCCATGAGAAAGATATCGAGAAGGGATTGCTGGACCAAATCCGTTTATTCCTACTGGAGCTTGGCGTTGGCTTCGCTTTCGTCGGCAGCCAGTATCATCTTGGCGTGGCAGGAGAAGACTTTTACTTGGATCTGCTTTTCTATCATTTACAGTTACGTTGCTACATAGTGATTGAGCTAAAAGCAGCACAATTCAAACCAGAGTATACAGGCAAAATGAATTTCTATCTGTCTGCCGTGGATGACTTGCTGCGTCATCCTGATGACAAACCAAGCATTGGAATGATTTTGTGCAAAACAAAGAACAAGATAGTCGCAGAGTACGCACTACGTGACACAAACAAACCCATCGGTATTTCCGAATACAAAATTACAGAGCTGCTGCCTGAAGACTTTCGAGGAAGCCTGCCAACCATAGAAGAGCTGGAGAAGACACTAACTATCGACGATATAGCAGCTGCCGACAGCGAGGAATAGCAATTATAAGCGCCCAATCGATGGCAACAGTCAGCAAAGGAAATATGGCGATTTTTCTAAAATTCACGGACTCAAGCTTATTTGATATGTCTCTAGTACGCTGCACAAGCTGCACGTTTTACTTCCTATGGCTCAAACTGCTGTTCGATGCTGTCTTCTTCTGACGTATAGATGATGGTCTTATCGGACCTCGATTTTGCCAGCTCCTGCTGTCTAACTTCATTCGCTTCACAAAGCTCCTGCAATATTTCAGGCGATGGATTTTCAAGCAATTCTAGTGCACGGAGTCGGCGATCATTGCGCTGTCTGATTATTTCATTCATGACTGTGATAATCACAAATCGAATTGCGGGTATCGCCAAAAAGACAACCGCATAAGTGAGCAATACATCGATTACTATCGCTAAATGATGCAATAAGTTTATTGCTGCAATATGCTTAAACAACCACCAACTGCCTGCAAAATTCAAACAGGCTAGAACCAACACAAAGATTGTAGTGCCTGCGCTCAGAGCAGAGAAATTCCAACTATCTTCATGAAGATAGGCAGCTCGACCGGCTCGAGAAATTCCCGAGGCGGATAATTCACTCAGAAAATCCGGAAAAATGTAGACGATATATCCACTGCTTGTCACTTCCGGATGTCCGTTAAATTGCGCCAGGGCATTCAATATCATTCCCGAGTCGGATTGGTCACCATCCAAATATGGTGCTAATTGCTCGGCTGATACTACTCCTCCGTTTGCTTTGATGACAGAAGAAATCCTTGACCATCGAATATCTTGCAGATTGGAATTCGGTCTCCCATCACCAAACAGAAAAGAAAAGCAGTCCAAAAAGAAATTGCCCTTCGGATGCTCCTCAACAAAGTTGGTATAAGTCTCCCTCCTAAAACTAGGCACGCTATTCTCATAGGAAGTATGCGAGGGGCTGTAATTCCAAGAAAATAAGTCCCAGAAGAAATTAAGATCGAAAAAATCGCCAACCGGCAAATCAAATCCACCATCTCCATTGTCACCAAATATCGCTGCTAGAGCCATGCAAATCAGCGCGACAAAGATAAGAACAATGACCAATAGAGATAAGACCAACGCCACCCCAAATGACATGCGGATGACCCAATACAACACTTGGAACAGAAACAAACCGGCAACAAGCGCCGCTTTCCGCAATCCACGCTGCAGATAAGCATTGGTAAAATATGGCGTAAACGAATAGAAAATTGTGCCATCAGCAGCCACTTCAAGAGTGCCACCGGTTTCCCCAGCTATCTTATTAAGCCAGAACGATGCTGTATTTATAGACAGTCCGGATGCTGTTGCCATCTCGCTTGGAGTGACGCGAAAATTCAACTGTTTAATGGCGGATATTGCTTTGCGCTTTTCAGGAACCAACAAGGAAAATTCTGGATCTTCCGGGTCTTGAAAGCTCATTACTTCTCCAGCTTCAATAACGCCATGAAGGCTTCTTGTGGAATTTCCACCTTACCCACGTTCTTCATGCGCTTCTTACCTTCCTTTTGCTTCTCGAGAAGTTTGCGCTTACGGCTGATGTCACCGCCATAGCATTTAGCAAGAACGTTTTTCCGCTGGGCTGAGATGGTTTCGCGGGCGACAATTTTGCCGCCGATGGCTGCCTGAATAGGTACTTCAAACATTTGGCGTGGAATGAGCTTTCTTAGCTTTTCCGTTAATTGTCTGCCAACCGATTGTGCATTATCGAAGTGCACAATTGCAGACAAAGCATCTACTGGTTCGCCACCAATGAGAATATCAAGTTTGACGAGGCGTTCCTCACGATACTCGTGAAAATGGTAGTCCAAGCTGGCATAACCACGCGAGCGGGATTTTAGTTCGTCATAGAAATCGGTAATGATTTCAGCTAACGGAATTTCGTAATGCAGCATGACTCGACGAGTATCGAGGTATTTCATGTCCTTAAAGACAGAGCGCCTGCCCTGGCATAACTCCATCAAGGTACCCGTGTAATCATTAGGCGTCATGATGTTTGCGTTTACGAAAGGCTCTTCAATTTTTTCGCGATAATTAGGAATCGGCAAATGTGCGGGGTTGTCCACCATAATGACAGAGCCATCTGTTTTGGTAACGCGATAAATTACAGACGGCGCTGTGGTGATAAGCGTCAGGTTGTATTCACGTTCAAGCCTTTCTTGAATAATCTCCATATGGAGCAGTCCAAGAAATCCGCAGCGGAAACCAAATCCTAAAGCCTCGGATGACTCTGCTTCAAAGAATAAAGAAGCGTCATTGAGCTTGAGCTTTTCTAGCGCTTCTCTCAGGTCGGGATACTGATCATTGTCGACTGGATAGATGCCTGCAAAAACCATCGGCTTGGCTGGTTGATAGCCCGGTAGAGCTTCAGCAGCAGGTCTTTCTACATGGGTGATGGTATCGCCGACAAGCACTGCCACGTCCTTAATGGCAGCAGCAAGATACCCTACTTCGCCAGGACCAAGTTCATCAACTTTCACTTGTTGCGGTTTTAGAACACCAAGTTCTTGTATTTCAAAGTTCTTCTGGTTAGCCATGAAGCGAATCTTGTCACCAAGCTTTATCTTTCCGTCTTTGACACGGAAATAGACAATGATGCCGCGATAGCTTTCGTAGAAGCTATCAAATACGAGAGCTCGTAGCGGCTTGTCCCCCGTATTTGGCGGTGGTGGCACATGCTGCACCAATGCTTCGAGAACATCCTCAATCCCGATATTGCTCTTTGCTGATGCAAGTACAGCATACTCTGATGGTAGTCCAATGATTTCTTCTATTTCGTTTTTAATTCTTTCCGGATCGGCACTCGGGAGATCAATCTTGTTGATGACCGGCACAATTTCTAGATTGTTGTCCACAGCTAAGTGTACGTTTGCCAGGGTTTGTGCCTCGACACCCTGCGTGGAGTCAACAACCAAGAGCGCGCCTTCGCAAGCAGCCAAGCTTCGCGAAACTTCATATCCGAAGTCCACGTGCCCTGGCGTATCAATAAGGTTTAAGACGTAGTTCTTGCCATCCCTGGCTTTGTAGTCCATGCGCGCTGGCTGCGCCTTGATGGTAATGCCGCGCTCGCGCTCGATATCCATCGTATCCAGCAGCTGCGCCTGCATGTCGCGCTTTGACACAGTACCGGTATTCTCCAAAAGCCTGTCGGCAAGCGTCGACTTGCCATGGTCAATGTGGGCAATGATGGAAAAATTCCGGATAAATTGAGGATCTGTAGGCACGGGAAATTAAACTCGATTTCAGCTGCGCACAGGCAATACAGACTGCCCGGAGCAACCAATTTATCTTATCAGGAGAACGCCAGAAATCTTGTCAACGGGATAAGATAAGTTTTTAAACACCTCGGGATGAAGCAATGTCGCACCCATTTTTGGAAGCAATTAAACAAAGACCGCTACTTGCCGACGGCGCCATGGGCACACTGCTTTACGCTCGCGGAGCTTCACCGGAAGCCGGTTTTGAACAACTCAATTTGACTAACCAAGACTTGGTCCAACAGGTTCACATTGATTACATAAACGCCGGCTCAGATGTCGTTGAAACAAACTCATTTAATGGCAATCGTTATCGCCTCGCAGGATTCGGACTTGAAAAAGATGTCTGGAAGATAAATCTCTGGGCGGCAAAAGTGGCGCGCAACGCGAGAGAAGTTGCCGGGCAGCCAACTTTCGTCGCAGGCTCAATCGGACCGACCGGCAAACTACTTTATCCATTTGGCGATGTAACAAGAGCCGATCTCGAAGAAGCCTTCAAAGAGCAAATGGAAGCGCTTCTAGCTGGCGGCGTCGACTTGTTCATGATTGAGACAATGTCGCACTTGCGCGAAACCGCAATTGCCGTTCGCACTGCTCGCAAAGTCAGCAAATTACCTGTCGTCGCTCAATTAAGTTTCTCCGTAGAAGGTCAGACTCTTATGGGAGTCACACCGGAAGATGCGGTTAAGTTGCTGCATGAACTCGGCGATGACATGCCGGACATCATTGGCATAAATTGCGGAGCCGGTCCAGGTTCAGTCATGGACAGCCTCACGCGTATGACCGCTGCAATTAAAGCCTCTGATATTCCCGCAGACAGAATCGTCTACTCATGCCTACCAAACGCCGGCATGCCGACTATTGTCGGCGGTCGCTTCATGTACATGTCTCGTCCGGATTACTGCGCTACATTCGTAGAGCCGTTTGTCGAGGCCGGCGCCAGACTAATTGGCGGCTGCTGCGGTACCACACCAGAACACATTTCGATAATGCGCAAAGCGCTGGATCAATACATTGCTGGTCACGGCATGAAACCGGCCGCCAAAGCCGTCAACCCAGTTGAAGTAACATCTGAGAAGAAAAAGGGCGCAGTTATTGAAGTTGTTAGCAAAGTAGACAAGAAAGAGCTAAAGCCTCTTCTTGGATTTGCCGACACGATTAAAAACATGCAACGAGGCAAAGATTTCTTCATCAGCGTCGAATTAGATCCACCCAAAGGCACGGTCGCTCGCAAGATAATTGCCGCCGCCGAAGAGTTTCGCAAAGTTGGCGCGGATTGCATTAACGTAGGTGACAGCCCCATGGCTCGTGTGCGCATGTCATCGCTTGCCACATGCCACCTCATCCAACAACAGGCGGACATTCCTACAATTATTCACTTCACTACGCGCGACCGAAACCTCATGGGCATTCAAGCCGACCTGCTCGGCGCCCAAGGGCTCGGCGTCAACAACATTCTCGCTTTGACAGGTGATCCGCCAAGTGTCGGCAACTACGCTCACGCAACAGCCGTTTATGACGTTGACTCAGTTGGCTTGATAAAGATCATCAACCAACTGAATCAAGGTGAAGACATCGCCGGCAACTCCATTGGATCACCAACTCGTTTGTCTATTGCCTGCGCATTGAATCCAACTGCCGAAAATCGCACACTGGAGAAAGAGCGTTTCGCCAAGAAGATTGAAGCCGGCGCTCACTGGACAATGACACAACCGATTTACCAACTAAGCGATCTCACAGACTTCCTCGATGACTTCGGCGATTGCCCAATTCCAATTCTTGTCGGCATCATGCCATTGCACAGCTTCAAACACGCAGAGTATTTGCACAACGAAGTTCCTGGAATAACCATTCCGGATCATGTACGCAAAGCCATGGAAAAAGCCGGAGAAGAGGGCGCCAAGGTTGGACTCGAACTAGCTGAAGAGCTAATCGAAGAAGTACGTCACATCGCCACAGGCATGTACGTCGTCCCGTCCTTCGGTCGTTATGACGACATGTGCACTCTCGTCGGCAAAATCAAAGGCAAAGCTGCATCAGCTACTCGCTAAATTAAATCCTTCGTCCAAAATGAACTTTTTCTACCCCTTGACCGTCTATAGAGTAGACGGGAATTTTGCCATACTTGACATTTTGTATGACAAAAGTATACAATTGTAGGAGAAGTTCTATTTTTACCTTCAATCACGATAGCTTGACACGCCACAATGTGACGACTGATGAAATCTATCAAGCGTTGGCCGATCCGGCTGTTCTTCCCGTGGACGAAGAACCAAACAGAGACGACAACCCAAGAGTCATGTGGATTGGACAAACTGAAACCAACAGACTACTAGAAATTGGCATTGAGTACATAGATGGCAAATTCGACTTCATTTACCATGCAAATAATGCTCAAGCAAAATACAAACAAGCTTATTACCAAAGGAATTTATAGATGAAGAAATCGAAAAAGATGAGCGATGAGGAGTTAGCCCGCAGAAAAATGCTAACCATTAAAAACGCACGGGCTGAACTCGTCAAAAGTGGCATAGTCCAATTTCGCATTGAGCCGGAGAAATTGGAGATTCTATATGATCTTGCTGACTCTAAGAAGGTTCGTATCAGTTCTCTGGTACGCGACTGGGTAAACGAGCGCATGCATATCGAACAATCAAAAGGCCGCAAGACTAAGCAATGCGATCATTACCTAGAAGAGCATCTCTCTAACTTATTTGTCAAAGAAAAAATTGATTCGCTAGAGCAACGAATAGCAGACCTTGAATCAGGCAAGCAAAGCCGTTCGAAGTGACTCTAAATTATCTTGTGATTGAATTTGCGCGTGACGTACGCTGAGAGTTTAAACGGTGTGATTCGGCTTGCTAACGCCAATATCTTGTTTTGGACACCGATAACGACCAAGTCCTCGCCTGCATTAAAGCCATCGTAGGCTTGCTTTGCCACAGGACCAACATCCATTACCAACGGGCTATTGAATATGCTGCCTTTGGCAACATTTGCACGCTCCCCGAAGCCCGTCTTAGTTGGTCCAGGACAGACACAGGTGACTTGGATACCCGCGTCCCCTAACTCGTTGGCAAGGGCGGAGGAAAGGGAAAGGACATAAGCTTTGGTCGCGTAGTAGACAGCCATATATGGACCGGGTGAGAAAGCTGCCACGGAGGCTATGTTCATTATCCCTCCGGACTTTCTCTTGACCATCGCCGGAACCAGACGGTACGTCAATTCCGTGAGAGCCGAGATATTTACATTTATCTGATCCAGCTGCGTCCGGAAGTCAATTTCAGCAAACTTGCCACTAGCACCAAAACCGGCATTGTTGACCAATACATCGACGTGTAGCTTATGTTTTTTTAGTTCAGAATGAAGGTCGGAAATTTCAGATGGCTGAGTGAGGTCAACCCCGAATACCTTTGCCTTTATGCCGTTTTTCTCGCTTAGTTCTGCCGCCAATTCGTCTAACACATCCACTCGGCGAGCAACCAAAACTAGGTTACAATGATCTCCTGCAAACAGTTTCGCCAGTTCTTTCCCGATTCCGGAGGAAGCACCTGTGATTAATACTGTTTTGTTCATGCGATCTCCTGACAGGCTCAACAGCCAATTACTACTGGTGTCACCCGCAGGCATTTATCAACATATTGACAGCGTTGAAGGTAGCCCTGCAATTCCATTCTATCTCTTCTAATCCCAAGGTGGCGGATAACGAAACAATCTTTGATACATACGACCGACTAGTGCATATAGCAACTTGGGTCGTGGAATGAAACAAAAGCGTCAGAAACTTTACTTTCATGGAATCCACTATGAAGATAATGAACACATTCAATTTGAAAAACTTACTAGCGGCTGGTATCAGTCTAGTAACTTTGGCTGGAATTCAATTTTCAGCACCAAGTGCTATGGCAGCCGGCAGCCCTATTCGTGGCGAAATTAATGAATCTCTATTTGGCGATCTTCATTTACCCATGTATGTTTGGTCAAAAGGAATTAGTGATCCAAATGCCATTATTGTGGCGATACACGGCGGCTGCTTGCACGGCAAGACCTTTGAAGCGTTAGGCGAAGCATTATCATCCAAAAATGTAATGGTTGTATCAACGGACTTGCGCGGTTACGGCAAGTGGTACTACGAAGATTTTGGTGGTCAGTACAACAAAACATTCCACTACAAGCAAAGCAAGAAAGACTTGGCGTTAATAGTGACTAGGCTGAAAGAAGCATATCCAGGCGTGCCTGTTTATTTTATCGGTGAAAGCTTGGGCGCCAACATGAGCTTACATATGATTGGCGACTACAAGCACCTAGCAGATGGCGCCATTCTTTGCAGCACTTATTCGCTGCCGAGATTTTACTTTAGACCCTATATGATACTTAGCGCTGTGCAGTTTTTGCACCATCCATTCAGCCAGCAGAGCATGGTACCTTACATCAAATCTCGCCTCTCAGACACAAAACAATTCTCACTTCAGCATCTTGCCGATCCAATGGCAAGAGATCACCAGACGATGAAAGAAATGTTTCAGAGCATGAATGTCAACCGTCATGGAAAATACTTTGCCACGCAAATCCCGGCTGACTCGTCAGTCCTAATGGTGCATGGCGAGCGCGATAAGCTTTGCGCACTTTGGTCCACAAAAAGACTTTTTGCCAAGATCCCAGCACACGATAAGACCTTTGCTGTAATTCCAAAGCGCGGACACTTACTAGTGGAGACACCAGTGTTGCGACCGGAAGTACTGGAAGTATTAGGGCACTGGTTGGACACTCATTCCAAATCAGCACCTCAATATCAGCATGCAATTTCGGCACCAAATCATGTTGGTCATGCTGAGCCTTCGATGGAAGAAATCAGCCTCAACTAGCTCGGAGCAGCAATAAACTCTCGGATATGCCGATTAACCAATGCCGATTGCTCGTGAATAACCCAATGCGTGCCATCCGGAATTCGCTTTAGACTAAGATTTGGAACAAACTTCTCCAACCCATTAAGATTGCCTGGCAGCAAGGCTGTATCTTTTTCTCCCCAAATAACCAGCGTAGGCACTGTCACCTCTAGGTCTCTGGGCGATGGAGCCTTGCCGAACAATTTGAACATTTGACGCGCGAATGCTTTGTAGTAGTTCAATCCACCTGCCAGCGCGCCCGGCTGAGACCAAGCCGACAAGTACATTTGCTTTTCGGTATCAGAAAACATTTCCGGCTTAGCCGACTTTTCAAATACCGCTGTCTTCAGTCGCGCGTAGTTATTTGCTTTCAACACCGCTTCACCTAGACCGCTAGCAAATAAGGCCATGTAGCTACTGGCTTTTCTTTGCTGGGGATTGGTTTTCAGTTCCCGCAAAAATGTCGCCGGATGTGGAGCATTTATGATGACCAGCTTCTCCAAACATTCCGGATAGGTTATGGCAAAATTCCAGGCAACTGCTCCACCCCAGTCATGAGCAACAAGAATTGCTTTTTGTCCATGACTGTAATGATCGACTAGTGCTTTCACATCCGCGACTAAATGCGGCATCATGTATTCACTCACCTGCCTAGGCTTATCGGAAAGATTGTAGCCGCGCATGTCAGGCGCCACCGCCAGGAAATCATGACCGAACTCAATCAGC
>JAKFVJ010000159.1 GCA_021732245.1 Candidatus Obscuribacterales bacterium
GTTATAGACATGGCCCTCAAAGAAATTGAAACTGAGCGCTACAAAATCTTCCAGCATGATTTGCCGGAACTGCCAGAGCTAATTCTCACTAATGAAGGCGAATCATTTTCAGGCAATTGGTTTGCCATAAATGATCTGGATGCCGGTTTCGATCTTCGAAAACAAACGATAGGTTCCCTGGATATCCGCAACCGAACAGGCGCTACAGTGCTCGCTATTAAACGAGACAACCAAACAATTGCCCACCCGCCACCTGATGAAGTAATTGGACAGGGAGATGCATTGTATGTGGCCGGCAACTCTGAGCAATTGCAAGCCTTCGAGACATTGCTCAAGGCTTATCGTTTTTGTCCCAATTTAGAAACCTAGTTATTCTCTAATTGCTTTTCAATATCGGAAGCCATGTCCTTAGGCTCGACATTGGAAGCATAGCGCTTAATTACATTGCCGTGTCTGTCCACAAGAAACTTGGTGAAATTCCACTTGATTGCCTCTGTTCCCAGAATACCCGGGACGGAGCTGGTCAGGTATTTATACAAGGGATGTGCATTTTGTCCGTTAACATCAATCTTTTCAAACATCTGAAAATCAACGCCGTAATTCTTTTGACAGAATGCACCAATTTGCGTACTGTCGCCAGGCTCTTGCTCGCCAAACTGGTTGCAAGGGAAACCTAAAACCCTCAGCCCCTTGCCTGCATATTTTTTGTTCAACTCCTCAAGTCCTTTGAACTGCGGCGTAAAGCCACAGGCAGAAGCTGTGTTCACTATAAGTACAACATCACCTTTGTACTGAGAGAAATTTATTTCTTTGCCGTCTAGGCTTTTAGCTTGAAAATCATAAATAGTCATGTGCGTATGTCCTATATGTGTCTTGTCGTGTTTATTCGTTTTTCCTGTTGCCTTTGTCTCCGCTGCTTCGGCAGCCTGAACAAATAGAAATGCCGAAATGAGAACCATAATTGTGTTTTTCATGGCGTAAATTGTGTCATACGAAATACCGCTTTACTTCAAATCTTACTCACTTGTGTGCTTGAATTGTATTTGCCTCAGAGGAGCCCACAAATGCTGTCAGCCTATCTTTTAAGCCGCGATGCCAGATGTTATGAGTGCGACAGAAAACTTCTTTCAGGCGAAGTTGCCAAACTAACTCACGAGAGCGAAGAACGCGAACTATTTTGCGCTAAATGCGCGCAGTTGGACAAACTGGAAGTGCTGAATAAAGGCAATGCCAAACTAACGCGCCTGGCAAGCAAGTATTCAAAGGTAAAGTATGCGCTTCTAAAGTGGTCGCCACTTTGGAAGGCTTACGAACGGCAAGGTCTTCTTCTGGAGCCGGAGGCAATTGCCAAGGCTAAAGCTGAGCTTACTTCTTAGCTGCTACCTGGCGAGCACGCGATTTAAACTGGTGATGCTCAAGGTACTCTTCATAAGTGCCTGGGAAATCCACAATTCCTTTATCCGTAAAGGAAAGCACTCGAGTTGCCACATCAGAAATCAAGTCTCTGTCATGTGATACCAAAAGAACAGTGCCGGGATATTGAGACAGACCTTCGGCAAGAGCTGACACAGCTTCAAGATCAAGGTGATTTGTTGGTTCGTCCAACACCAAAATTGGATTTTTCACCATCATCATTTTGGCCATCAGTAAACGCGCAGCTTCGCCACCGGATAATGCCTCAGTTTTCTTCAAAGACTCATCGCCGGAAAAAAGCATGCGCCCTAAAAGTCCACGTACAAATTGAATGTCGCCTTTTTCAGAAAACTGCATAAGCCAATCAAGAGCAGTCATGCCACCTTGAATATCATCGTGATAATCCTGCGGGTAATAACTCCATCCGGCGTTATCTCCCCACTTCATTGTGCCTGCATCTGGCTTGATTTCACCAAGCAATAATCGCAGAAGAGTTGTCTTGCCCACACCGTTTGCACCAATGATGGCTATTCTGTCACCACGCTTTATATCCAGGTTGAAATTCTTTAAGATGACTTTGTCGTCAAAGGACTTGTTCATACCGCGCACTTGAACTACTTCACGGCCCATTGGTTTATCTTGTTCAAAGCGAATAAACGGTCTTTGAATATTTGATCTCTTGAGCTCTTGAGGAGCCAGACGGGCAATTTCTTTCTTACGTGACTGCACCTGGCTGGAGCGTTGACCGGCAGCAAAACGAGCAACGAACTCTTGCAATTGCGCTACTTTCTTTGCCTTGTCACGATTTTCCTGCTCAACTGTCTCACGCGCTTGCACCTTCTGCGTAACCATGTCGTCATAGTTGCCCGGATAGATAATGATGGTGTCATAGTCAATGTCGGCAATATGCGTACAGACAGCATTGAGGAAATGTCTATCGTGAGAAATAACTATGAGCACGCCTTCGTAATCGTGAAGGAATTCTTCCAACCAGTGAATTGAATCGAGATCCAAGTGGTTTGTCGGTTCATCCAACAACAACGCTTGCGGTCCGGCAAAAAGAGCTTGAGCCAGGAGAACACGAAATTTAAAATCTGTTGCCAGAGTGCTCATCAAATTTTCGTGCTTCTCATCATCAATACCTATGCCGCGCAAAATTTCTGCAGCTTCAAATTCAGCCGTATAGCCATTTTCATCGGCAATAATTTGTTCCAGTTGAACCAGTCTGTCTATCTGCTCGGGCGTATGCTCCGACAATTCACAAAGTGCATCGCGCTCCTTGAATGCCTTCCAGAGAACATCGTTGCCCATAACAACAGTATCGACGATGCGTTCGTTGTCGTAAGCAAACTGGTCCTGCTTAAGAACTCCCACGCGACGGGGACGATTGATGACGCCAGAGTTAGTTGGTTCATATTCACCGGAGAGGATCTTCATGAAAGTCGACTTGCCGGAACCATTGGGGCCGGTTAAGCCGTAGCGATTGCCCGGGCTGAACTTGGCAGAGACACTGTCGAACAAGGTTCTAGCGCCATAGCTTTTGGAAACTTCAGTTACAACAATCACGATGAATCCTCTAAAACACTGCTGGACGGGCGTTTCCCGTCTAGCCTTACTAAAGATGGATATTATACTTGTTTCCAAGCACCCGCCCAAATTTTCCACATTTAATTTTTCGAATTGCCTAAATAAGCTCTGCGCCAAGGACGCGTGCTTGTCATGGTAAGATCGCCACAATCCTGGGGGACTTATGCGCCTGAAAGTTCTATCACTTGCGTTTTGCTTTGCGCTTTCTTTTCCAGGCGCACAAGTTTTGGGTCAGTCTCAACTGAGCCCACAAACCTTGGAATTGTTCAACGAGATAGAACACCAATATTTTGGACGTAATTACACGGCCGAGTCTTACGATGCCCGCGCTCAGCGCATTGAAAAAATCATGTTTGGCGACGTGCAGTCAGGCGACCCCAATCAAAGGGTGGCTAACATCGTCAGTTTTGTTTTGCAAGCAAACACAGATACACCTGATACACCAAGTGATGCAGTTGTAGATACAGGTGATGAGTATCCGCATATCACAAAACTAGAAAGCCTCATTCTTGGTCAGACATATCCCAAAGGCGATATTAAAGAAAGACTGGCAAGACTGGAAACAAAGGCTTTCGGTAAGTCTTCCACAAATGTTGACTTAAGCGCGCGTACCGATTCACTGGATCAATACGTACAGAAGACATTGCATCAAAACCCTTTCAAATTAAATGCTTCAGCAGACGCGGACAATTCACAGCCGACTACTCAACAAACAAGTTCTGCCGCAGACGATGATCAACCCGATTATCCACATATAGATACTCTAGAAAAACAAATCTTGGGCGCTACCTATATAGGACAACCACTAGTTGATCGTCTAAGCCGCATGGAAGTTAAAGCATACGGAAAAGCATCACCAAATCCTGATCTTAGTCAGCGAACAGATGACCTTGATACCTATGTTGAAAATGTATTGCATATAAAATCGTTCGAGCAGACTCAGGAAAGACCTGATGACAGCAAAACAAGCTATCAGCAATCACAACCGAACTCCCAGAGGAAAAAGCAGATCGCAGCTTTTGTAGCCAACTCTCTTTTAGGAATGGCCGGATTGGGTTTTCTCGGTGTAATGCCACCAGGCATGTCTCCTATTAGTAGACGTGATGATGAAACTGTTAGCCAAGGACAACCAACTGCTCAGGAAGATCCACTTATCACCCAGCCAAACGTGCCGCCTTCAAATACCAGGATGATCACAAAGGTAGGTTGGTGCGAAATGCATACTTATGGTCACACCTCACAAAACTTGCATCTTATTGATAGATTGACTCAGCTAAATCAAACACTGAATTATGCGCCTGGACAAACCGGCATGGACTTGATGGATGACATGGATGCGCTTTTAAAGAAAGTATGTCAACGACAGGCTTCAGCACCCAACGTAACTCAATAATTAGTTCGGCGAAAATTGACGCAATTTACATTTATTAGACGCATTTAGTGTAGAATTTGAAAGTTCCTTAACCTAATAGGACTTTTGGATAGCATGTACATATACCGTCAGCGTCATAGTGTTGCCACCACACTTCTTGCCTTAGCAATTTCGATGTCAGGTTGCAGTTTGCTGCCCAACTTTGACAATTCAATTAAAGACGGCAGAAATGCTCTGTCAGAAGGGCAACTCAATCGCGCTGAGCAACACTTCCAACAAGCAATTAGCGAAGCGGAGAAATCCGGCAAGCACACACATCAAGTTGCCGTCGGCAAAGTTGGTCTTGCCGACACTTATGTAGAACAAGAAATTTACGACGATGCCGAGACATTGTATGAAGATGCTTTGGAAATTGAGGGCACTGAGAACAATGAAACAACAGTAAAAATCTATCATGGACTGGGAAAGCTCAACTGCAAGAGGCAAACTTTTGCGTTGTCGGAAAAATATTTGCAAAAGGCGCTGAAAATGCAGCTTGAGCTTGACTCACCTGATGAGGTCGAAACAGCAAATATTTATATCGACCTAGCCGATCTCTATTTGCTAAAAGGAAAGTCGACTTTAGCCAAAGACAATTTTGAAAAGTCCCTGTCAATTCTTGAGGGGCTCGACAAGAAACAATATAAGCTACAGGAGAAGGTAATGTCCGCATTGGCAAATATTGCTGCCGAGGATCAGGATATTGATGCGGCTCAAGATTACAAAAAACGTCTCACTGATTTGCAATTAGATCACGCAAAAAATGTGATGTCGGTTCTGCCTTGGGTAAACACTAAGAAATCTGAATCCAATGAAAGCCCGGATGAAACGCAAGGTGAGGACACTGCAGCTACAACCGCTGACACGAACAAGGGAAATGCCAATTCCGACAGCTCAACATCAAATCAATCAGACAAGGCCGACGAATAAAACGCATTCACCAGGAATCCTTCTTAACTGCTCGTGTCTGCGCAAACGCTTCTAAGTCCCGTTTGCGGGATCTACTCCCATGACTAAATTATTTCAGGGTTTAGGCATTCATTACCTGGCGAGAAACTTTGTTGAGTTTCTCAATAGCAATTGGCAAATCAAGGGTTTCAATATGCCCGTCCTTAACGATAATTCTGCCATCGACAACGGTGTAAGAAGCGTTTTGCGGTGTACAGAATACCAATGAAGCAACAGGATCAACCATGCTGCCTCCTGCAAAAGCGACTTGATTGGTGTTCACAGTGAAGAAATCTGCTCGCTTGCCGATTTCCAAAGAGCCGATGTCGTCACGCCCTAAAACCGCAGCTCCACCGATTGTAGCGATTTCTAAAACATCGCGGGCAGACATCCATTGCTTTTTGTCCTCCGGCGGTCCACCCTCAGTTTCGCTCAATAGGGTACGCGCCAAAAGCATGGCCATACGTGCTTCCGCTAGAAGATGCGAGCAGTCGTTACTGGAAGAGCCATCTACACCAAGTCCTACTTTGACACCAGCATCACGACACTTTTTAATCGGCGCAATGCCGGAGGCAAGACGCATATTGGATGAAGGGCAATGAGCTACGCCGGAACCGGTCTTAGCATATTGAGCAATCTCCGCGTCATTAAATCCCATAACAGTCGAATAAAGCGATTAAAGCAACACAATGCGTCTATTTAGAACGAATATCTTTTTCGATTTGTGATCATCTATACCGGCAAGGGCGCTCGCATTTTTTATGTCGGCACCGTAACGGTTTACCCACAAATCATTGAGTTCTTCACGCCGCGTTCTACTTTCACCTGGCGCTGGTAGGTTAAAATAACGCGCTACTAAGGGCGTCAACTTCCTTATTCTTATCCGCCGCAAGTAGACGAAGCTGAGACTCGCAGGAATCATCTTCAATAACGAAATCATCCTCCTCAAGATAATCTTGCAAGGTGTCAACCTTAGTAGGTAATTCAAGTTTTGCCCAATTTGTCATAATTCTTGCCCGTACAAAAGCCACGCCAAAACAGCGCCACGTAGACGCACGAGACGACAATTCTGCCGCCAATTTCCATACTAACAAGTTTGTCGAAAGCGCGCTTGGATTGCTAGGAACAGTTCAATATCCCCTTATAATATTGTCGATGAAATTGAATAAGCTTCTACCTTCAGCACTTCTTTGGCTTGTTTTTCTAGCCAATCCGGCTCAGTCTGAGGTCATTTTGTCTAAGTTTTCCGGCAAAGTCGTCCATGACTTCACCGTCTTAAATGCCGGCTCCTTACTAAGAGTTGAAGTTTTGACCCCCATAGACACCAGCTCGGCAAAACTCGGTGACAGATTGGAATGCCGAATTATCGACTATATTTCTGTAGTAGGACACCAGGTAGCCTGCCCGCAAGATATTGTCACGGGCAAGATAGTAAGTATTTATCGTCCAAAAAAAACCATCAAAGCTTATATCCCCGGCAGGACTTTTTTAAATGCCGATGCCAGAATCGGACTTAATTTCGACACAATAACAACAAAAGAAGGAATTCACACAACAATTTCAGCTAATCCGGCACCTAAAAGCAGGGTTACAAAATACTATCCGTCCAAGATTGATATCGTGGTTGATAGAAACGGTGAATATGAAACTAAATACGACACTAAGAAACTACTGGCAGTCGATGCGGCAATTACCGCCGCTTCAGTTGCTGCCGGACCTGCCGGAATTCTTGTAGCGCCGGCACTAAGCGGAGCAGCAGGTGCGGTTTCTTCAACATTTGCCCAGGGACGCCCGCTAGAAAAATCCGAGAAGACAAATAAACCGCGCGACATTGCTGTCAGTGTCGGCAAAGGTCTGCCGGGCGGCAGCATAGTCTCTGGCGTAACTACACGTGGAGCACATTTATTTTTAGAAAAAGGGGATCAATTAGTTTTGATTCTCAATCAAGACGCTTATTTCTATCGAGGGGCAAATAACAGATGAAACAGTCAATACTATTACTGGGATTATTATCTCTGGCTCTGCAATTGCCCTCTTACGGACAGTACACAGTAATTGACGCAAACCCTGGCGGTCCGACAGCTGAGACTGTGGCTCCTCTTAAACCAATACTTTACCCACAACTTACAGGCAGCGTGGAAACAGATGAAGTAAGTCTTTCAAAAGGCTCACGATTTAGAGTGAGTTTATTGACAGAAATTAGCAGCCAGACAGCAACATTAGGTGACACAGTAGAAGCAAGTTTAATTGATGATCTGACTATAAACGGCATTACCGTCGCAAAAAAAGGCGATGTCGTCTTAGGACAAGTAACTGATGTCGCCCGAGCAGAGAGGACAATTAAGTCCTATATTCCGCGTCATCATTTTCTTGATCCGGAAGGTCGCCTGGCTATAACATTTCTCAGCCTGCAAAACAAATCAGGAACAACTTCAATATCGGCGACATTAGCTCCACAAACCGAAATTGAATGTGCTGGTTCAACCTTAAAGTTGATAGTAAATAAAGGCGGCGATGCTGAAGTGAAAAGCATTACTACAAGATATCTGGTTGCTGACGCCATGTTAGCCGGAGGTCTCGTGGCAGCCGGTCCGATTGGATTAGCAGTAGCACCTGCAGTTACAGGAATTGCCGGTGCCGTTAGTCCCTCATATGCGTTGGGACATCAGGTGGAAGCCGGTGACGCTCACAGCCGCCTCAAAGATTTTCTCCTGGGCGCCAGCCGCGGTGTGCCCGGTGGTGTCATTGTCTCCGGTATTGTTACTCATGGCGAAGACATCAAATTAGCTAAAGGCGATGAACTAGTTGTCGAACTTAGCCAGGATGCCCTTTTTAACCGCTAATTGAGCCAAGCTTGCCGCGACAACAGCGAAATTAGCATCGATTAACCGCTACCTCCATATTTTCTCCACAATCTTCATCGTTACTCCACTTGGGGTACCTAGGATGGTTGATGAAAGTCACGAGTCCATGAGGGTGGACATTTGTGAGGTCATGATGCAATGGTATCAACTCGGCTGGGGAAAATTTTGTTGGTCTGCAACGCCTACTTGCTTATGCACTGCCCCCAAGCAAGCGCAGACAGTACAAACGGGTGCTCCCGCTCGTATGCACCTTCCGACGCTACGATCACCCGAAAGACAACCATAGAACCAACCCGTGTTCTAGGGCGGATCCCACGTCTATCGTTGGTACCCATTGCACATGTCCGCGGCGAACTATTTCTCAAGGATGAAATTTTATTCGGCCAGCCAACAATGTCCTTGCTGAAAAGCGAGGGCATTGTCGCCGAAAAAGGCCGGCACGAAAGTCATTTAGTTTTAGGCTCAGGCAGTCTCTTATTGGCACCAAAAAATACTATCGATATTTCCGTGCCCAATGCAGAGATAAACGTGGCGGCAGGCGCCATAGTTTATATACGCACAAAGGGCAATAACACGGCTATATTGAACTTGCACGACGACAGAGTAAATGCAGTAAATGTGCTTTCAGCACATACTCGCTATTACCTTCCACCCGGGCGCGTTATGCTGGTCACAGAAGATCGTTATACGGATTTCGATAATGCAAATCCTTGTCCCGGTCTTTGGTACAAAACTGTCTACACGCATGAAAGCACAGAAGGAATAACAAGGCTTGTATCGCAATTTTCACCACTCTCAGCTGCCTGGATATTGCCGTCTGTCAGACATTTGATTCTGAACAGAAGCAGTCACGGCAATAAGATAATGAAAACTTGCGCAGCGGTAACTGTAATGTCGCGCGATCACAAACAATTCAGGTACAAACTTGATGATCACGAGCGCGGTCCTGTTCTTTTGGTTTCAGGCAAATTGCAATCACAAAACGATGAAGAGACCAATACTTTGGAAACCTGGAAAACCAATGTACAGGGTAATTCGCGCGGCGACGAGTTGATTTCATTGCTAGATGCAACTAATGAAAAATTGTCACAAGATGCCACCGATGCAGACTCATTATATTTAAGAGGCTATTTATACGATGTTGTCGGCTGCACAACCTGGGCTATCCAAGACTTGAGCAAAGCAATAGAGAAAAATGAAGACTTTGCCGATGCTTACAAAGAACGCGGCATTTGCTATATGGACAACAAGAATTTCGATGAGGCTATGAAGGACTTAAACCATGCACTCGAGCTGGATCCGACATCAGGAGATGCTTTGCTTGCCAGAGGACGTCTTTATATGCTGACCTCACAACCTGACGCGGCTTTAACCGATTTAACCAGGTGCACAGAAGAGTCCGTTAAATTCGCACCGGTTTTACCGGGAGAAATGCCTGGGAATTTTTATAATGCGCCGGAATACTATTTGAGCAATTGCTATAAAGCTTTAGGTGACGAAGACAAAGCCAAAGAGCATTTGGAGAAGGCTCAAGTAAGCGATAACCAATCAGCCGTTCCTGACACTGACTATTTGCACCGTTTTGCCGACAAGCCGGCTGAGGCACAACCCAGTCAGTAGTCATAGTTCATAGCGGTAGCCGACACCATACACTGCGTGGATGAGTTCTTGTCCTGGCAAGACTTTAGCAATTTTCTTGCGCAAGTTTTTGATGTGACTATCGATAACTCTATCGTAGACATATTGCTCTTGCTGGTAACAAAGCTCCAGCAGCTGCGAACGAGAGTAAACTCTTCCTGGACGGCTTATAAGAAGCTTCAGTAAGCGAAATTCAGTGCCTGTTAAATCGAGCGCAATACCATTTACGGAAATTCGTGATTTTTCATCATCGATATAAAACAGTTTGCCTGTTGTTTCCTTGGCTTGCTGGTTAGACCGACGCATGACGGTTTTGACGCGTGCTACGACTTCTCGCGGGCTAAATGGCTTGCAAATGTAATCATCGGCTCCTAAACCTAATCCTAAGAGTCTATCGAGTTCATCTACGCGTGCACTGATGACAATTATCGGCACTTCTGAAAACTTGCGAATCTCACGACAAATTTCCAGCCCGTCGAAACCGGGCAACATAAGGTCAAGAAGAATAAGATCCGGCATCTCTTTTTTTACATCAGCCAC
>JAKFVJ010000138.1 GCA_021732245.1 Candidatus Obscuribacterales bacterium
TTCCGATGAAATGGAAATATTTACCGGGGCACCCAAACCAGGCACCGGACCCATAAACGGCAATAAGAGAAACGGTGCGCATTGAACTGCTGTCGTTACTCGTACGTAGCAGGTCAAATAACCGCTATGGAGGGTGCTGTTCAAAGGACCTGCGATTGTAGTTGTGGTGCTATTTAGATTGGCCAGTTTGCCTAGAGCTGAGGACTTCCAGTCGGTGGCCAATGTGTCAAGGCGAGGCTGTACTTCTGCCTGGTTGGTAAAGCTTGAGCCTCTGGCGCGCAATGACTGTGCCGCAAGATCTGATTGTTGGCTGTTCAAATAATTGCAGCCGACATAACCAATTGGTATAGGCATTAGATCTAGAAGTGGAAAGAACACAAAAAGGAGTAGTAAAGCTAGTGCAGGAGCAAACTCTGCAATAGCAGCACCTGTGTGTGATCGCCTTATGGCGGTTCTTTTATATTTCATATTCACTTTTTTAGTAATGGTGGCGCTGATTGGTCCGAATGAAACAATTATGCGGGCAAGTGTCAGATGTTGCAAGGAGCAATTGCGCTTAATGTTTTTGATTTAGATGTACAACTGCAAATCTAACTTGAATTTCGTGTTCTGTTGTATCCGCTAGTGGTTTGCCGTCCGCACCAATTCCGAAGAAGGCGATAACGTCGCCTTTGCTGTTGCCTACTCCGACAATGGTACCGGGAATTCCTTTCCAATCTGCAGGTGGATTTACTCGATAGTAATCAATGCGTTCATCATCAAGAGTTTTGTCCATCATGTAGCGAAAGTCTACATCGTGCATCATTCTTTCTTCGAGTCTTATTTGGCGAACCAATTCCTGACGTTCTTTGAAGTATGGATTTGCAAGATTGCCATCGAGTGCTTTCATCACAACCGGGAGCATTTGTCCGCCGAACTGATTGAAGGCGGGGAAAACTCCATTCTTGTCCGCATATTCAGTGAAACCGTCGCTAACGGCTTTGATTTGCTCCCAAAATGCTGTGTCTGCCCTTTCCATGCTTGCTTGGCTTTGTGCCGGTAGAAAAGGCAGTAATAGGCACACAAGAATGAGAACCAGCCGGGCTAGTCTTTGAAAATAACCTGAGAGTGGCAAGGTACTTTGGTCCATTGTTTCTAAGTTTCCCTGTTTTTAAAGCATATAGTTAAAATCTGCTTGTCAAGCGACATTAATTCTGTGACAATCAAAGCACTTACTAAATAACTTGATGCGTTAGGGGTGGTGTCTATGCGGCGCTTTGAAGTAATTGCCTACTTTGTTGCTAATTTATGTGCGTGCGTTCTCATAAGCGCCAGCTTGGTATTTGGTGCGCCAATGATACCCGGTGTTCCTCTAGCTGTTCCCAAGGCACCGGTTGCGCCTCAAGCTCCGGCAGAGGCTCCTAAAAAGGCTGTCCCTGCTACGGAACCGGCCGCACCGGCTAAAACGCAAGAACCTGCACCTAGTACCGTCACCACTTCAGATATGGATTCGAAACCGCTCTATGACGAAGCTGTTCAAGCTGTTGCTGATGGAGAAACGGAAAAGGCCGTAGATTTATTGTCCAAGTGCATCGAAATTGAGCCTAAGAATGATAAATACTATTCTGATCGTGCTTCATTGCTGAAAGAGCTTGGACGTTACGAGGAAGCGATTAAAGACTACACGACCTTCATCGAGCTCCGACCGGACGCTACATTGGGATATGTAAATCGCGGCATTCTCATTTCCGATAAAGGCGACCAGCAGGCAGCATTCCGTGATTTTGATAAAGCTAGTCAGATCAATGATCAAAGTGCGCTTGCGTGGAATGGCATCGGTATGACTTATTTGCGCAGTGGTGATGCGAAGGGTTCACTTCGATACACTACCAAAGCTATTGAGCTTAATCCTGACGATCATTGGCCTTGGAACAACAGAGCTTGCGCCTATCTCGTGCTTGGTTTTTACAGAAAAGCATTGTCCGACGAGAACAAAGCAATTGAGTTAAATCCAACTTTTGGTCATCACTACTTCAAGCGTGGATTGATTTATAAGGCGATGAAGAATAATGCGAAGATGGAGCAAGATTTTGCCAAGGCGCGTGAATTGAATTTTGATGTTGAGGCTGCTCGATAAACTGGGGAGTTCGACAATGAAAAAAATCGTTTTTCTATTTGCGTGCACGGCCCTGATAATTCCGGTGTATGCACAAGAGACGCCGCCTGTTACGACAGAAGGGCCGAAAACAACAGAAGTTGTGCAACCTGCCGAATCAAAAGAAGTACCGGTTGTACCAGTGGAACCCGCGCCTGTAAAAGCTCCGGAACCCGTTAAGGCAGCTGTGCCGATAAAGCCTGTTGTACCACCACTGCCGGCTGGCTTCGATGCTGCTCTGAAATCATTTAATGCAAAGAAATACCCAGAGGCAACAAAGGCGTTTCAAGGTTTTATCAAAAACGGTTCTAGTGATGAACGCATACATGATTATTTGGCACAGTGCTATTATCGCCAGAGACAATACACTAACGCAATCAAAGAATATGAATGGGTGGCGAAGAATGGCAAAAATAGTATTAGCCTTCAGCATTCCGCAGCCAAAACAGCTAGAACTCTGCAGTACTACATGAAGGGAGTTTGTCCTGAGAATTGTGTGAAGGCTGACGATCCACGATGGCAACCAGCTCCCAATCTCCCCGGACGGTGGCTAAAATTCAATACTCCCGATGGACCTCATTATCTGAGCAGTGTTCACATAGGACAGTTGCTAACTTTCAATAGAGGACATCCTCATGCAGGCGAGCGTTGTCCTGTTTGTAGAGGAACAGGCAAGGTCAGACCTCTCAAGGATGGAGATCCGTTGTAGTCTCGCGTAGTGTGTTAGGTCGATAATTTGACCGGCAACTTAAGCGGCATTCCGCCCCTTAGCAAATTGACTATTACAACTTGACCAGGCTTTTTGCTTTGCATTGCAGCGAGCAAGTCATCAACTGTGCGGATAGATATACCATCTAATGCAGTGATGATGTCGTCTCGAATTCCCGCTTGAGCAGCCGGACCATTCGGTGTAAGTTTTAAAATCTGCAGACCGGAGCGAGTTTCTGCTGCGATGTTAATTCCAATTTCCGGGCGAGTAATGCTTTGTCCAGCCATCAATTGCGGTAATACGCGCTTGGCTATATTTATCGGGACGGCAAAGCCGACTCCGGAATATTGCCCGGTGCGGGTAAGGATAGCCGTGTTTATGCCGATCATTTTTCCGGATAAATCAAGCAAGGGACCGCCGGAATTGCCTGGGTTAATCGCCGCATCGGTTTGAATTATTCCTTTGATTACTCGACCGGTATCAGCTTTGAGTGTTCTGCCAAGTCCGGATACCATGCCGCCTGTAAGCGTACGATCCAGACCAAAGGGATTGCCTATGGCAAGCACACGACGACCAACTTCAAGAGTTGAAGAATCGCCCAATGGAATTGCTGTCAGTCTAAGAGTTGAGGGAGGATCTATTTTAATCACTGCCAGGTCTTCGTCAGCATCGGTTGCTATCACTTTTGCCGGCAAGGTCGTACCGTCGAAGAGTGTTACCGAAATACCAGCGACATCATCGATGACATGGAAATTGGTCAGGATGTAGCCTGATTCATCAATAATGCTGCCTGTGCCGGTACCTTCCTTGGTGATTGGTTTTGGTCGGCGGGCGGTTGGAGGCGCGATGAATTTAGGCGAAACGAGCACGACCGCCGGATTGACGGATTTATAGATATTTATCGTGCGGGACTCTTCTGAGGAAACGATAGCTGACTCATCGACAATGGCTGCCGTAAAGGCTGGAGCCGTGCTGAGAGCCAAATAAAGACCGGCTTGCAAAAGACAAAAGCCGGCTAATTTAATTACTTTAGAAAAGGTAGTTTTTGTTTTCATAGACACAAATTGCCTAGTCGAGGGAGACTAGTAGAAGCGGGGCATTGGGTTACATTATGCATTAAGTGCTGATATTTTGCTCGCTGCAGCTAAACACCCTCGACGTGCCATGTCTAAGTTAGTTCCAGGTTTGGAGACTTGTCGTCTACCTCAATTTCTATGGATTTGGTTTCGCAAGTCTGTCACTATCTGTCAAACGCAACGTCGGCATGTGGGTGATCCATCGGACCCAGAGATGGGTTGCGCGTTATGGAGACGTCCATGCCGCAGGACAATATAGAACCGGGCTTCGTTATTTTGTAGTGCTCATGTGTAGGACCACCTATCCTCATTTGCTCTGCAGCAGATGGTGGAGTGTATTCCATTTTGTAGCCTAACTTTTCCAGACGCTTACCCAACTCAGCACGTTGTTCCGGCGTAGCTGTTTCAAAAAATTCAGCGATTTTCTTGTCGTCATGACTTTCAATAGCTTCGATTCCTTGCGACACCTTCTTCAGATCTTCGGACTTTTCTTGTTTTGCGTCTGTTGATGGGAAGCCTGGTAGTGGATGACAATCCATCTCTGTACGGTGGCTGTCTCGAACAATTTCAATTAACTCATCAGCTTCTTTAGATGACATTGTGGTTCTATCGGCTCTTTGCCAGACGTGGTCTTTAGGAATCGCGCAGCCGGGAGCGGAGCCATCTTTTGGTCCTTGCCAAATGCCTTCAGTTAGCTTTGCCGCTGTACTTTCATAATGGACTGGTGTTTTATCAACCTTATAAATGTTGTCTCCGGACATGCCTATTTCCCCCAAGATTAAATCAGAGCGTATTACCTTCTTGGATGTATACGCGGCTCTTGGTTATTCGACATGGCCAGGATTATTTTTCGGCTAGCTGCTTTAGGCTACTAAGCCCTTCTTCGAAATCTTTACCGCACATTTTGTCCATATCGAAGAATGTCTGCATTACTTTGCACATGAATTCATTACGCCCAGCCAGCGACCAGGTGACATCTGTGGATTCACCTTTGGGCTGGAGATTAAACTCGACGGTATTGTTAGCCTTAAATGGCTTCGTAAAGTTCAGGCTAATGGTCACATTTTTTGGTTCGGTCGAGTTGGTTATCTCCATTTGACCCTGTCCAATTTCATCATTGCCTTCCCATGCGTACATAGCACCCTTGCCGCTATCGGGACCAGCATAGCTTCTTTTCATAGCGGGATCCTTTTTCTCATAAGGAGACCAAGAACCAAAGTCATGCAAGTTATTTATATACGGAAAGATTTTTTCTGCAGGGGCATTTATCGTTATCGAGCGCTCGATACGAAACGTATCGGGTTTGGTTGCACAATAAGCAAGAAACGCGACGATTGCTACGACAACAATGAGGGCTACCTTCTTAAGCACGTGTGATCTCCTTAGCTGGTGCAGCTAAGTATAACGCGCCTAGGAATTATTTCAGTAGTTCGATGGTGTTCGAATCAGGAGTCGGCCAAGGTGTTTTATTGAAATCCACGAATTCGACTCCTTTAGCTGTTATCGCTAAGCCATGTTCACCAAAATAGCAGGCATGTGGTGGTGTGCCCAAGCGAATATACAGGCAGGGGTCTCCATTTTCGTCCTTAGATAAGTAGGGATATTTTCTAGTCTCTAAACCAGCAAAATCGTGGGCAACTTTGTCCACAATCTGCTTGAGTTTTTTTGAGTCAGTGGTGGCCATTATTTTGGCAATATCTTCGTAGTTGCCTTGGGCTATGTCCTTATCTATGCGTAGTCGCAATTCTTGTCCTTCTTTGTCGAGTGGTTTAGTATCCTCGTCAACTTTTTTAGTCAATTGGCTTACTATCTCTTCCGTTGTCGGTGTTTTGCGATCTATAAAATCGTTTTTGTCACCTATGTTGCTGACTCGAAAGTCTGTTGCAGCGAATTCCTCAAAGCCTTTTTTGGACAAATCTGTAAATTCCATTGTGCTAAACCTCTGTAACCCCCGCTGATTACTTTCGTGTGTATACCGTTGTCGGCAGATTTGGACATTGCCATTTAATGGGGCGCGCCGTACTTTCCCCATTGTTGGCGAGTGCCATTTTTTCGTTTAATGATGCACGATGTGCGAATTAGATTCGCTCACAAACCTAGGGGGATACGCAAGTGTCAGGCAAGGAATTTAGTCATCTGCATGAAAGAGTTGGACCTCCGGAAAGTCCTAAGGACATAGAGGTTAAGCTGCACGATGCCGTCTATAATTTTGGAAGAGCCAAATACTTAGGTCTGGATGCCCATTTAGGGGCAATTTGTGTCGTCAATGGTTGGCTGGACAAGGTGAAAGTTAATGTTCATGTCGAAGAGAAGACCGGTAAGGTAACAAGATCCTTCAAACTGCCCTACATACATGAAGGCGACCATATTAAATTGCCGGAAGCTGGTCAGCTTAAGGAGCTAGACAAACAAGCATTTAAGTATTGGAACGAGAAATATCCGGCGAAAGTAGAACCCAAGGTTCCGAAAACTCCGGAAAATAAGGGACCTAAGACTGAGCCAAGGACAGGTACAGGCAAAGAAAACCCTGCTGAAGATCCTGCGGGTAAACCTAAATCTCCTGATGAGGCAAAACTCAATCACGATATTGCTGCAGCGAAAAAAGTTGCCCAGGATTTGCAGTCTGATTTGCTGTGCAAACAAACTTGCCTGGACAAGAGCGTTGGCAATGTATTCGGTCATGGTGCGGACGCTTGGGAAAACTTATTCGGTCACGGCTCCAACGCTGTCAGGAAAGACCTTGGGGACAAACAGAACGGCATTAAAACACTAGGCAAATATGCCAATGAAGGAAAATTGGACGATTTTGCTAAAGCTCACAAAGCGCTTACAGGCGTTGATTTCGATCCGAATCAAAAGCAGACTGCTCGTTTGAACATGGATCAGCAGTTCAACCAATTCAACAAGAACCACACAGGTACCGTTGAGAATCTTACTGAAGCAGCCACATTAGCCGCTAACTGGGCATTGTCAGCATACATGGGCAAAGCAAAAGGCATTGGCAGCTTCATCAAGCAAGGACTCTTAATGACCGGCTTTGGTGGTGCTGTTAAGACGGGTGCCAAGGCTCTGGAACATGGTAATTTCAGCACTGGAGCAGAGGACTTCCGCTCAGGAGCCGTATCCGGCTTCGCATTCTTTGCTGGTGACAAAGTAATGCACGGGGTCGATTCCAAATTCAAGGCCCAGACGTTGTCGAAATATCTGTTGCGCGGCGCTATCTCCGGTGGAACCGGTGGCGCGGCTGGTGGCGCGATTGAAGGTGTGAATGTCGGATATGCGCACGCACGCAACGAAGGTCGTCAGTACGATGCCTGGCAAGGACTTAATGATTCCTTGAAGGGAATCGGTGCTGGATTTGCCGGCGGTGCTCTTCTGGGAACTATTTCTGGTGGAATTGGTTATCGCTTTAAAGCTAAGCCGGTAGCGATGCCGGAGCAGCCGAAGCCAGTTACCTCAATTGGTGGCGCAAAGGGTAGCCCGGAATTAGGTGGGACAAATCCACAAGCGGAAGCTCCGCAACAGCACGCACCGAAGCAGCAAGCTGAGGCACCAAAGCAAGAAGCAGAAGCTCCGAAGCAGCAAGCTGAGACACCAAAGCAAGAAGCAGAAGCTCCGAAGCAGCAAGCTGAGACACCAAAGCAAGAAGCAGGAGCTCCGAAGCAGCAAGCCGAGGCGCCTAAGCAAGAAGCAGAAGCTCCGAAACAACAAACTGATGCACCGGAACCACAGGCTGAAGTCTCGCACAATCTCAGGGCTGAAGTTGTTGACAGAGCAAAACTAGCCGTTAGGGCAATGTGTGAATCAACAGATCGTGATTGGGCTAGAAAACATGAACTCATGTTCCGTGATATGGCCAGAGTATGCCATCCGGATGCTCATGTATTCGCTCCGACAAGGTTGGCAGCTGCCGAAGCGGTCCTGAAAAAACTCGGGACTCTCAGAGATCTAATGCGTGGCAAAAACGTAAAAGTGTTCCCTACTGCTGCTGAAATTGATCGTGCTAAACAAGAAGTGATGACGGCTTGGCAGGCGCTAGAGCAATTGCTCTAGAAGTGAGTAGCACTGTCTATTTGTTTTCAGAACTGCCGCCACTTATGCTTTCAAGACTCTTCGTCACGCCTTCCATCTTGATGAAGAAGCGATAGCACTTGTCTGAGCCTGATGCGAACTCTTGTCCGGCTTGTCCAAACATGTGTTTTGTGTCATGCAGCCATAGCTGCCAATTGCTACCAAGGCGCTGTAAGCTCCTTCGGTCGCTTGCATGTTTGTTTTCCTGCCATTTATGTTTTAAGGCATCGTATTCATAGACATGCGCGTGATAGTCGGATTTATTGTCTAACGCAAACGCAACAGGCTGCGTGCCGTCGTCTGTTGGACCGCTGCGAATAGCTTCCACCTTGGGGAAAGATTCGGAGCCAAGCGTGAAGTGGCTTGTTTGTTCATTCAATTTACGTTCGAGATCAGAAAAGTCTTTAGGCTTCACGGAATTGAGAGTTTCAATTACTTTGTTGGGCTTTTGATCTGCTGCGTACAACTCAATTTTTCTAGCTTTCTCGTCAAGATCCGAATGGTACCACTTGTGCTTCAGCACATCGTATGAAAATACTTGCGCTCGAGAAACCTTATTGTGTCCCTCAAAGGATAATTGAATCGGCTGGAGAGACCCACCTTCTTTGGTGTCTGCTTGCTGTGTGATTTTTACTTCGGGCAAATCTTTGTTTGCCTTCTTGTTAGCCTCTTCCTGTAACCGAGTAGCAAGCTTTGATAATTCTTTCGGTTTGGTGGCGTTTAGTTCTTCCAGTAATTTGTCCGTTTGCCCGTTGGAGGCAGATGAGTAAATGGAATGAGCCCTTTCCTCTACGGATTTGTGAGTTCTGTCGTGATTTCTATCGTGTGACATTGGGGATGCCTCAAAGCGCCTATCTGTCGAGATCTTAGCAACTAACTGATAGTTGGAAAGGCTATTAGGGGGGCTTTCCCACGCCAAACGGGCATAGTTAATTTATGGGAGGCTGGGTATATAGCAGATCCAGACCCAATTAAGGTGATTTATGGACTCGTCGGCAGAATTCACGGCTGTGAATGCCATCATGCAAAAGATGAACCGGAATGTCTTTACGCTTGAAGACAAGGCCAATTTGAGCATCAACGACAGCGAAAGCATGGGCGTCTTGTCTCGATTAGAGCGAGACATTGTTCTTGCCGATGCAGCAGGCATACAAGAAGAGCTGCAGTCATTAACAAGCAGAGACAATGCCGCGTACGTAATGCAAATACTTGAGCGTGATCTGGAAAGCATTGGTATTAATTGCTCATGGAATAAGAATTCAACACTTAGTTTGCAAGCTAAGGGTGCGGATTTGGTTTTTCGTGTCGAGCCGGGTGATAAATCCAATTCCCCGGACAATCTCAAGATGATTGTAGGCAATGCGCTTTCATTGACTAAATTTAGGTCAGGCTAGGAACTTTTCCAATTGTGATGTTGGAAGGCACTCCCGTAAGCTCGTTGTATTGACGGCGTTCGGAGGTCCTACATCATGAGTCTTCTTAGATGGTCAGTAGCAGCTCTTATTATTTATTCCTCCTCTAACTTGCAGGCATTTCCGGCGCCGGTTTCAACGGAAGGACCGACCGATTCGATTATCGTTGGCGAAGACGGTATTTTAATTGGCAAGGCTGAAAAGAAAGACGAGTGGTCCGTGCTTACAAAAGCGGCTCTAGATAAGCTTAATAAGCTAAATTTGCAAGCTGCCGTGATGTCCATTTCGCAGACACAACCAATAGCTATGGACACTCAGCCGCAGGTCGCTATCAGTTCGAGGGCCGTCGGTAACGTTCCATAAAACTTGGGCAGCCGGAGACTCCGGGACAGGGACCAGCGGGTAGCGCTGGTCCCTGTCCGTTTTGTAACGCTTAACATATGCGTGTGTGCAGGTGCTAATTGGGCATAAACACTCTGGATATGCCGCTTCTGGGTGGCACAGAGACTGATAAGGCGTAGGAAAGGGGCTCAACCATGCGATTTGGCACAATAACTAAAATTTGCTCTGCAGTGGCTTGCCTTGCAGTAATTGCGGCAACTGTAGGCGTGGCGCCTAAGGGACTAGCCAATGGCTGTGCACCCCCGCATATGCCGATGAAGATTTCCAGTCCTGCGTTTAAAGATGGAGAGCCGATTCCGAAGATTTATACAGCTGATGGCAGTAATATGTCGCCGCCGCTTTTGTTTAGCAATGTGCCGAAGCATGCGAAGAAGCTGGTTTTGATATGTGACGATCCGGATGCACCGGGCGGGACTTTTGTGCACTGGGTTATTTATGATTTGCTAGGAAATGCGGAGAGCATTCCGGAAGGTCTGAGTACAAGACTAGATTTGAGTGACGGTAGTCGGCAGGGAGTTAATAGC
>JAKFVJ010000139.1 GCA_021732245.1 Candidatus Obscuribacterales bacterium
TGCTCAAACCAGTGGTCGCCATCGTTGGGCGTCCCAACGTCGGTAAATCGACATTTTTTAATCGTTGCGTCGGTGACAAAGCCGCTATCGTTGATGATAGCCCTGGTGTCACGCGCGACCGCTTGTATCGTGAATGCGATTGGTCTGGACGTGAGTTTATTCTTGTCGATACCGGTGGTTTGGTACCAGACAGCAAAGAACACATTTCATCGGCAGTCTCCGAACAAGTTACTGAAGCCGTTGCAGAAGCTGACGTCATTGTCTTTCTGGTTGACGGTAAATCAGGTGTTGCCGGACACGACAAAGACGTAGCAAACATGCTGCGCAAGTCAAAGAAACCAATTATTCTTGCCGTCAACAAAATTGACGAACCAAAAGAAGAAATCAACTTAAGCGATTTCTACAGTCTGGGGTTGGGTGAACCAAATGCGCTTTCAGCCATGAGAGGCTCAGGTGGTGTAGGCGACCTTCTCGATAAAATAATTGGATTCTTCCCACCCAAAGAAGAGAAGCCAGTTGAATTTACTGAAGAAGACGAAAACGCCGAACCGAAAGTCAAAACCGACTTTTCACTGGCCATTGTCGGCAAACCAAATGTCGGCAAATCATCGATAGTAAATGTGTTGACAGGCACACAACGCATGATCGTCAGTTCAGAACCAGGCACGACTCGTGATGCTATCGATACCAAGTTCAAATTCAAAGGGCACGAAATAACCCTCATTGATACTGCAGGCATAAGACGCAAGTCAAAAGTTGATTATGGCATCGAGGCATTTTCAGTTGTTCGCTCACTGAGAGCAATTAGTCGCGCTGACGTAGTGGCATTAGTACTTGATGTAAGCCAGCCAATATCCGATCAAGATCAAAAAATTGGCGGCAAGATTGAAGAGGCCGGAAAACCGGTTGTGTTAGTTCTCAACAAATGGGACTTAATTCCTGATAGATCTTCAGCGCAAATGAATGATCTCATCGAAGAAACAAAACGGGAACTGCGCCACTTGAACTATGCAGAAATAGTCTTTACCTCTGCACACACTAAACAGCGCCTCCCAAAAATTGTCGAAGCTGCACAACGCGCATTGCAAGAAAGCACTAGACGCATTTCAACTTCGCTAATCAACCAGGTTGTTAATGAGGCTGTAGCGATTACACCACCGCCGGCATCCAAGCGCGGCACAAGACTAAAGGTGTATTACAGCACGCAAGTATCAGTTCTCCCACCGACATTTGTTTTGTTTGTCAACGACAACAAACTTTTGACGGACAACTACAAGACTTATCTCGAAAGACGTATAAGAGAAGCATTTGGTTTTTCCGGTACGCCAATTCGACTTATTACTCGACCCAAAGAAAGAAAATAACGGAGGCTCTTCATGCTGACAGCACTCGGGCTGATTGCATTAGGTTATTTACTAGGTTCCATTCCAACCGGTTATTGGGTTGGTAAAGTCCTAAAAGGCATAGATATAAGAGAAGTCGGCTCAGGCTCAACCGGCGCAACAAACGTCGCCAGAACAGTCGGCAAAGGCGCCGGTGTTTTTGTTTTAATTGCTGATGTATTCAAAGGTTATTTCCCAGTCTGGCTCGCTATTTATTTGCAGAAAGCAAGAATGCTCGATGAGATACCGTACGGAGAGTGGATGATAGTACCGTCGATAGTGGCAGCAATGACACTCATTGGTCACAGCAAATCTATCTTCTTGAACTTCAAGGGCGGCAAGAGCGCAGCAACTGCTCTCGGTAATGTGATCGCCATGCAACCGGTAGCCGCTGCAATTACATTCGCAATCTTCGCTTTTATTGGACTGACAACACGCATCATAAGCATTGCATCAATGACTGCCGCTGTCGTTGCCGTCATATCAGTTGCAACAGTTACATATCCGTACAAAGCACCAATTAGTTTCATCATCTACATCGCCATGGGCGCATCATATGTAATTTTCAGGCACAAAGACAACATTGGTCGCATTATGAGAGGAGAAGAAAAGCGCTTGTTCAGCTCATTGATTCTATTTTTCCTAACAACATTATTGGTTTGCCAATCTGCTGTTTGGGCAAAACCAGCTGCTACCAATGGCACTACGGGCCTATTACCTGATGAAGCAGTCAACATCAGAGTGTACAAAGCAACCAACCAGGCTGTTGTGAACATCTCCACTCAGTCAATACAAAGCGACTTCTTTTTGAATGCAATTCCCAGAGAAGGATTCGGCTCCGGCGTAATTATCAGCCCTGAAGGATACATTCTCACCAACAATCACGTGATTGAAGGCGCTCAGCGCTTGCGCGTCACGCTCTTTAACGGCACCAATGTGCCTGCTGAAATTGTCGGCACTGACCCGGCAAATGATTTGGCGATTGTCAAAATCGTGCCGCCGGCAAATACAAAACTGACTGTTGTTCCTTTTGGAGATTCATCCAAAATGGAAGTCGGAAGAAAAGTTTTGGCCATCGGCAATCCGTTTGGTTTAGAACGAACACTGACTGTCGGCATTATTTCCTCCACAGGCAGAACAATGCAGACAGGATCAGGAAGACTTATCAAAGGCATCATTCAGACAGATGCTGCGATAAATCCGGGTAATTCCGGCGGACCTCTGTTTGATTCTTCAGGACAAATGGTCGGCATAACAACAGCGATTTTCTCGCGCTCCGGACAATCAGCCGGTCTTGGTTTTGCCATTCCTATAAACATCGCAAAGAATTTGGTGCCTGAGCTTATTGCTCATCACCGCATTATTCGTCCGGACACCGGCATCGAAGCCGTGCAACAACTCGATGTTGGACTGCGCGTAATGAGACTTGATCCAAATGGTCCTGCCGCTAAAGCCGGACTACAAGGACCAAAAAATGTTGTTTATCAGCAAGGTGCGTTCACCATCCAATCGGTGGACAGCACGCAAGCCGACGTCATCACAATGGTTGATAATCAAAAAGTTCGCTCGGCAGATGACCTGTTGTCTTATGTTGATAAATTGAAGGCCGGACAAATAGTTACATTGACTGTCCTCAGGCACGGCATATTAATTAAAGTGCCAGTAAAATTGACTGTAGGAAATGCCGGGTAAATAGTGAAAGGTAAGTATGGCAAGTAAGCCCGAAAAAGGGAGTTTGATCTTGAGCAGGATCCTCGTAATTGATGATGACCAGGCTATTGCCGAATTGGTCAAAGTAAACCTTGAGCTTCTGGGACACCAGGTAGCGACGGCGTCCGATGGTATCAAGGGACTGGCGCTTGCTCAGCAAAACCGTCCGGACTTGATTGTCCTGGATGTCATGATGCCGGATTTGGATGGCTTCACTGTTTGCCAACGCCTCCGTCAAAATCCAGCGACACAATCAATTCCTGTTTTGATGCTTACAGCTCTTGGCATGACTCATGACAAGGTCAGTGGCTTTGATTCAGGCGCTGATGACTATTTGGTCAAACCATTTGAGATTCCGGAGCTTCAGGTACGCGTGAGAGCGCTTCTGCGCCGCGCTGGTACTGTTCCACCGTCGGCTTCTTTGCCGGAAATCCTCACTGCCGGTGAGATAACGCTAATTCCGGAAAACCTGCAGGCAAAAGTCAGAGAGCGCATTGTCAAGCTGACGCCAACCGAGTTTGAAATTCTTCACTGCTTGATGCAGCACCATGGTCAGACCGTATCCACAGGCAAGCTTCTGGAAGAAGTCTGGGGATACTCTCCGGATGACGATGTAGACACGATACGCGTGCATATCCGCCACCTGCGCACACGCCTTGAGACAGGCGACCGCAAATACATCAAAACCGTCTACGGCGGCGGCTACCAGCTAATTGCCGAAGGCTTTTCCCGTTCAACGGCCGCCGACAATAACGATTAACAAATTTACTTTGTCATCCTGAGCAAAGCGAAGGATCTGCCGTAAGTAAACACGTTCGAGTTAAAGAACTTGAGCCAGATAAAGCCACGGTAGATTCTTCGGGCTAAAGCCCTCAGAATGACAAAAGCCAGATGCCAAGAGCTTACGGTTCTCGTAGGGGCGCATCGCATGCGCCCTTTTACTTTCTTCTATATAAAAGCTTTTAGATTAAGAGAACTAGTTTTGACTAGACATCCTTGAAATCTAGACATTATTATTGGTCAGACGCTTACTGGAAACCCGTAAGCGATTTTTTCGGTATTGCGCTGATTTGCGGGCGCTTGACAAGCCGACCTATAGGGAGACAAAGCTTTGTTATTCACAAGCCTTCAGTATCTGGTTTTTCTACCAACGGTTTTCCTCCTTTACTGGATTTGTCCACATAGATTGCGCGTGCCACTACTTTTGGTGGCAAGCTATGTGTTCTACATGTCGTGGCGTCCAATCTACGGACTTCTCATTGCCGGTCTCACACTCGGCAATTTCCTTTTGGTGCCTTTGATCACAAAAGCGACAACCGAAAAAGGCAAGAAGTGGGTGGTCGGACTTATCGTCGCCGCCAACTTAATTACCCTAGGCATTTTCAAATACGCAACCTTCACAATCACCTGCCTCAAAGACAGCTTGGATTTAGTCGGTGTAGCTTGGAGAGAGCCACACTTGCACATCTTGCTGCCTTTAGGTATTTCATTCTTCGTTTTTGAATTCATTCACTACGCAGTGGAAGTCTATCGCGGCAAGCCTTTGGTTAAGTCGCTCATCGACTTCTCCTTGTTTGCTTCTTTCTTCCCAACACAGATTGCTGGTCCAATTAAGCGCTACATGGACTTCATTCCGCAATTGTCCATTCCAGCAAAGTTCAAGTGGGAATACGTTGACCAGGGTATGAACCTCATTCTCATGGGCTTGTTCAAGAAACTCATCCTTGGTGACAATTTGGCTTTGGCAGTTGAAGCAGGATTTGCCCACCCGGCAAATTTTGGTTCAGTTGATCTTTGGCTTATTGCATACGCATATGCCTTCCAGATTTTCTTCGACTTCTCCGGTTACACGGATATTGCTCGTGGTTCTGCATTGCTCTTCGGCTACAAAGTACCGATCAACTTCAACCTGCCATACATCTCGGCAAACGTTTCAGATTTCTGGCATCGTTGGCACATTTCTCTGTCAACCTGGTTGCGCGACTACCTCTACATTCCAATGGGCGGCTCCAAGTGCAGCCAGTGGAAGAGCTACAGAAACCTATTCGTAACCATGGCATTGGGCGGACTATGGCACGGTGCAGCTATGCACTTCCTCATCTGGGGAGCATTCCACGGCATCTTGCTTGTCTTGCACAAGGAATATCAAAAACTTTGCGAAGCACTTGGCGTTGCCAAAAATTTGGTCAACTCGAAGGTCTATCACTGGGTATCAGTGGTCGTAACATTCCACCTGGTTGTTATCGGCTGGGTATTCTTCAGAGCTGAAGATATGAACATCGCCGGACAAATGCTCAGCAAAATGATGATGGCTCCAGTGGATCTTCTCCACTTCACAGCCAGCCAGTTGAACATTCTGCAGATAAGAGATCCAATCATCTTCCCGGCATTACTCATCATTCTGCCAATCTTGATGATCTCGCAAGTTGTTATCGACTGGATGAACGACAAGCGCTTCTATCAATCCCCACCGTGGGCTCTGCAAGTCTGCGTAATGGTGGCATTGATGTGCGTACTGACCGTATTCAGTCCAGACACATCACCGAAGTTCATCTACTTCCAGTTCTAACGGTAGATTCACATGAAAGAGACCGAAGCTACAAAGAATGCGGCGGCTCAAAGATTGTGTGAATCGACTCCGTCAGAGTTGGCGAGTTGCGCACAGTCTTCAGGTTGTCCCATAACACGCCTCCTAAAGGGCAGCACTGCGGTGGTTGCCCTTATGGTCTTTCTTGCGCTGAACTATTACATCGCTGGAAAGAGCAAAGACAACGCCAACAATTACAAACTGGATAAGTCTTGGGTTGGCTGGGCAGTCAATGACTTCATCAAATCTCCTGATCGCAAGAATGTCGTATTCCTTGGCTCATCGCTAATGCTCGTGCCGCTGTCAGGCAACGATGCGAATTATCTGAATAAGAAACTCGATGGGTCAAAGCATCACCATTCACAGTATTTCGAAGATCAACTAAAGAGCCGCACCGGGTATTCCGCAAGTGCTTACACATTTGCGTTGCCTGGCGAAATGCCTTCTGACGCTTACATGGTGACCAACTTCTTGTTGAAGGACGAGAAGCAACCGGATGTAATAGTCTATGGTGTTGGTCCACGTGATTTCATGGACAACTTATTACCGAGTCCATCAGCAACAGATCCATTTCGTGTATTGAGCCAACTTGGTTCAATCGACGACCATGCATCGCTGTTCTTGCCTGACTGGCAAGCGCGTTTAGACTACGAACTCGGCAAAGTCTTTTACTTTTACAAAGACCGCGAGAAGATAACCGATAAATTGGCAAAGCTTGCTAATACCGGTATCAATGATGTACTGCCGGCACCAAAAGGCGCTAAGCCATTTTCAATCTTTGACCGCCGTCAATTGCTTCCTGCCTATCGTCCTGCGGAGCTCGAAGAAGGCGAAGCTTTCTTCCGTCCGGAAACAGCCGAAGACAAAAAGCGCGGCATCTTCGACAACCTAGCCGAATATCGCAAACGCTACAAAGAATTGAAGTGGGACACTTTCCTCACTCAAATGCAATTCTTCGCCAGCTTCTTGGACGTTGCTAAACAGCGCGGCATTCACGTTGTCGTCATGGCAATGCCAATTACAGACGTGAATCGCTCATTGCTTTCAGACAGAGCCTGGGGCGCCTACATGAACAGCGTCAAAGCCCTGGCAAAAGCCAAAGGCGCAAGCTATGTCGACCTGCACAACAGCGGTGCATTTCAAGTCACGGACTTTATGGACACTGTTCACTTGAGCCCTGATGGCGGAAAGAAAATGCTCGACTGTTTAGTTGAGACTATTAGATTGGACAGCACAACGTTGTCTTACTTGAACAAAGGCAATGTAGAAATCGATACTAAATCCCTAGCACAACGCAAAGGCAACTCGCTCTAGATGGAACCCGGTTCACAACAACCAGCTGAAAAACAGGCATTTCGTCCATTTAGAAGTTCCTTCTTCTTTGCCTTGGGCCTTTTTCTAGCACTGAACTGGGCTCTGTCTTTCTACACACCGTTTGATTTTGATCCATACAAGTTCGGCTATCGCGGCTGGGCATGGTGGACAATGAATGACCTACGCAAGCAACAGCAAACAAACAACGTTGCTTTGCTTGGCTCATCTTTAATGGTCAGCGCGATAGCCGGCTGCGATTCAAATTACTTGGGCAAAGGCTTAGACCTCGCCAACTATCACAAAGCAAGTTATTTAGAACATTTGCTGCGCACACGCTTCGGTGGCACATTCAACACGTTTAGTTTGGCGGCTCCCGGACAAATGCCTTCGGATGCTTTGCTTACACTCAAAGCCATGGTCAACACCGCTCAGCGCCCTGACATTGTCATCTACGGCGTGGCTCCGCGTGACTTTATAGACAGTACTTTGTCGTCACCTGCCGATACCGAACCATTTCGTTATTTGCGCCGCCTGGTCAATGCAGACGACTTAACCGATGTTGCCTTCCGCAAATCCGACGACAAACTCGAATGGTGGCTACAACGAGCCGTCTATCTATATGGGTCGTCGCTCGACTTCAGACTTGCTTTCGTTGACGTAGCAAACAAATTCCTAGCTGCCGCACTTCCTACACCATGGACGAAGACGCCCTTTACCTGGTGGGACAGAGTCAAACTCTTGCCACGTTACATGCCTGGTGAGATTCATCCGGAAGCCGTCATGGCTGGTCCAATCACAAGACAAACAGCGGAATTCAAGGACAACACCGTTGAATACATGTCCCGCTATCGTAATCCGGATCCACACACTTACAAATTGCAATTCCATTTCTTGAGAGAACTTGCTGATTTTTGCCACAAAGAACGCATGGAACTTATCATCGTCAACATGCCAATTACTCTCTACAACGTCGGTATGTTGCCACAAGGCGCTTATGTTCGTTATCTAAGCGACCTTCAACAGTTTTCAATCAACAACAACACAAGCTTGTATAACATGGCAAGCTTCCCTCAGTACGACCAGCGTGGAGACTTCCACGACTCCGTACACTTAAACGCCTTTGGCGCCAAGAAATTCTTCGACACGCTCGTTTCCACGCTACAAGTAAACGAGCGCAGCTCCAGCCTGCTGGTTATGTCCGGACAAAATATGGAAAAACACCAAGCGCTTGCCGAGAAAAAAGCTGTTCCGCAGATGTAGAGGACTATGTCAGAAAACAACAACACCTCTAAAATCTCTAGCCGGTTCATTTATGCCCTGGCTGGTTTTGCTTTGGTGAATCTTGTTGTTTGGAAAACATCAGCATTCGGTTTATTCACTCCACAAAAAGACTTACAACAATTAGTCCAGCAAAACGACGAGTCCGACACAACAAGCATGTCTAAAACTTGGCCCTGGTGGATTGCCAAAGCCTATCTCGACGAGAAGCAAACTCCCGATGTCGTCGTCCTTGGTGACTCGCAGATGGCAACAGCTATCTTCACGGCTGATGCTAAAGCATCCGGCAAGAAAGTAGATGTTATTGCGCATCGCCACGTAGAAGGACTTGAGCAAAGACTTTCCGACAAACTGGCAAGACCAGTTTCCGTATTCAACGCAGCCATGGCAGGTTCAATGGCTTCTGACCACAATCTCATTGCACGCAGCCTATTTCTAGACGATGCTGACACAGAGAAACCAAAACTTGTAGTGGTCGGCATCTCACCGCGTATCTTCATCGACAATACTCTTCCCTCGGCCGGCTCGACTGAACCATTTCGCTTCTTCTCTCAGTGCGCAGATCCCGGCAACCTTGCACAACTTGCTTTTACCGATTACTTTGATCAGATGAATTGGTGCATCAACAAATACTTGCCGTTAGGTCGTTTGAAAACCGAAATGCAAACAACTTATTCGCCGTCCAAGTTTCTACCTAAGACAACAGCAATAGCTAAAAAATCAGCACAGAAAGCTGACTTCATGAAAGGCATGTTCGCCTCAGCCACCAAAGTGGAGAAGGACGAATGGTTTGTCCCAGCCTTCATGCCATATCTCTTCAAAGACAACACCGCGGAATACGTCAATCGTTATACGAATCCTAATCCACCACTGTACGCAGGTGAACTAGCATACTTTGGCGATCTACTCGAACGTCTGAATGCATCTAAGGTGCCAACACTAATTGTAATGATGCCTAGCCTCGGACCAAACAGAGCCTTACTGCCGGAGACTTTCTGGAAAGTCTTCCGCACTAATATCTCAAGCCTGTGCAAAAAGAACAATGCCACTCTCGTGGATATGTCAACCAGTCCTGATTTTGTTCTGGAAGATTATCTGGATACTGTGCACTTAAATGCGACCGGTGGATTGAAGTTGCTGACCAATATCGCAAACTCCATTTCAGACGATCGCAATCTAACTGCCGGACTGACCAATCAGCCAGTTGCTGCTAAACCAATTCACTAGTTGGTTGAATCGTAGTAGTTTCTCGGACGAGTAACGCGCTCGGCGCTCATTTGTCGTAAATCATCTCGCCCAGTGCCTGGACGAAAACCAAATTCAAGAACATCACTAACTTGGCGGTGCGATCCTGTCGGAAAATCCACAGTATCTGTACCATCCAGATCCGTTATTGCCGTTTCGGACAGCTTGTCGAATATCTTATTTCCGGAACTCTGCATCTTTTTGATCTGTGCAACATGTCCATTGCGATCGAACTTGACAGCGAATCTATTCTGCTGATCAATCCCTTCCAGCATGTCAGCTTGGGTCACAGCCTCATCATTTATCGTCAATTTACTTGGATGCGTTAATAACTCATTGAGATTCTTCTTGCTCTCCAATTGAACATCCTTCGCCCACTTATTCCAACCAATCATAACGTCTTCATTGCCGGCATCAGGATCAACTACTGAAGCATGTCCTTGAAGTAATTTTGGTTTCTCTTGCGCCTTCGGATAAATGGATTCGTCCATTTTAGGCACCATAACCTGCCCACCGACCGGCTTCGCCGAATCATACTTCGCCCCACTCATCTGACGATAACCACCACTTCCAACATCATTTGACGCTATGTAATCAGTAAATCTCGACGCATCAACTGTTGCACCAGCTTGCTTATCATTTGACTCAATAGTATCCAGTCCTGACATTTTGACCTTGCCCCCGAAAATCGTGCCAAGCCAAGTGGATGAATCCGGTAAACTTGAGCAGGCATTGTCCTGGGAGGCGAAATATGGCTCACAGAAAATACACGATAGATCAAATATTTACAATGCTC
>JAKFVJ010000513.1 GCA_021732245.1 Candidatus Obscuribacterales bacterium
GTATGGTCCCCATTCGTAGTAGTTATTTTCAAATACACGAAAAGTTGCGTAGACGATAAACAAACCAAAACCAATTGCCACAAGCATTGGTTCAATCCACCACGCATCACGTCTTGCCGTAACCCCAAAGCCCTCGGGTTTTACGACATCTTTTGTTGCTTCCATATTTCATTTCCCTTCAGCGAACAAATTTCGCGCGCAAAAACCGGAGCACTAAGCCAGACCGCATTTAAACGCAATCAAATTATAGCTAAATGAAGATGCCAGGTGGGTTTCCTTGCTGTTGTCAGCAATGAACAAATAGGCGAATTCTCGTTAAGACTTTGCTATCTGCGCAAGCTATGAACCAGTCACTGCCATGGTAATAACTACTGCTGCAAGTGAACACAGTAGTATCAAAAGTCCAGCAGGCATAAATTTACGGCTCTTTGTGAAACGAAAATAGAACATCACCGTAAGTAGAACCGACAAAACATCGGCAGCTATCAATGCTGTCTTTGCATCTGTTTGACTCCATGTATAGCAGCCGGCTAAAAGACCAGAACTAATTACTCCGGAGATTAGAGATGGCTTACTTTTGGCTTTTATAAAACCGATTATTCCACCTATAAATATGAATACGGCAAGAACAATAACCGTCAACTTTGCTATCTCAACCACGACTACACTCCGTTTTATCGAATTAACGTCATCCTGAGGTGCAGTACTGCTGCGCCGAAGGATCTCGCTACTTAAGATACGAGATTCTTCGCATCGGCGCCAGCGCCTCTGCTCAGAATGACGCGCTCAACTGGTTGCAAATATGGTGGCACAATACATGCAAAGGTGATCTGATACGAATTTATCTGCAAGACAGTATTCATGCCGATTTCGCATTATTTTTGTGTTATCATATGGCGGATTGAAGGTTATAATTCTTCCAAAGCAATATCTTTGGTGCCCCTTCAATATTGCTTCTAGATATAGAGGTGAACCATGACAAATTTAGTCTCCAAAAAAGCCGACCAGATTGTCATCAGAGAAGCAGCTGTAAGTGATTTAGCTGCAATAAATTGGATTTACAACTTCTGGGTTGGGCAATCAACCGCTAGCTTTGATACCAGAGAAATGGCTGAAGCTGAGCGTTGGAATTGGTTCAACGAACACGAAAGGCAAGACTTACCTGTTCTAGTTGCTGAAGCAAAAGGACAAGTCGTTGGCTGGATAAGCCTTTCTTACCATCATGCACGCTGCCGCGATACGGTAGAAGCATCCTTGTATATACATCCGCAGCATCGCAGCCGCGGAACCGGCAAGAAGCTCATGGCTGAACTCATGAAGCGTGCCGAGCAAAACAAGTATCACAGCGTGATAGTATTGATCTGTACTGAAAATTTAGCCAGTCTCAGATTGATTCGTGACTTCGCTTTTGAAAAAGTCGGCACTATTGCCGAAATGGGACGTAAATTTGATCGCTGGCTTGATATCGCAGTCTTCCAGAAAATCATCTAAAGCGGCAAAATAATGAACCTATTGACCAAAACACCGTTAGCCGGACTAGCACTGGGAGCGTTGTATTTGGCACTATCGCCGCGTGTTGCAGTACCGGTTTACAAACCGGTACTGTTTCGTCCTGATAGATATCCCAATGGCGAATACCATCTTGAATCCTTGAGCGGCATTAAGCGCGAAGATGTATTTTTCCCGTCGACAAACGGCAAAACTTTGCATGGTTGGTTTTTTGAAACACCAGGCGCCGATAAAACCATTCTCTTCAGTCATGGCAACGGTGGCAATTTAGCCACACGCACAGGCTTAGTGGGAGCACTTCTAGAGACCGGTGCTTCTGTTTTTATTTACGACTATCAAGGTTATGGTCGAAGTGAAGGATCACCTAATGTCAAACGCATTTGTCAGGATGGACTGTCCGCGTATCGCTTTTTGACCAAGGAAGTCGGCATCGATTTCCGCGACATTATCAATTATGGTGAATCTCTTGGATCAGGTGTTGCTAGTTACCTGGCAATGAATGTACCGACAGCAGCACTTGTTTTGCAGTCAGGCTTCTGTTCACTAGCGCGCATCGGCAAAGAACATGTGCCCTTATTGCATGTTTATCCGGATTGGCTATTCCCGCAACCGGAATTAAATAATCTAGCAACTGTCAGAGGCAAACATCAGCCACTTTTGATCATTCACGGTATGAATGATGAGACGGTACCATTTGCACATGGGCAAGAGTTGTTTGCTGAAGCCAGCGAACCAAAACGCTTTGCCGTACTGCCTAATGCCGGACACATAAACATGTACGACGTTGATCGTCAGCTCTACATAAATGCAGTCAAAGAATTTTTAAATTCGCTAAGAGCGGCAGCTATTACCGTATAGGAAATAACAATGGATTCAAGTAAGAAGGCATTGACTCAATCAGTGTTGGCATTTTGTTTGGGCGTATTGCTGTGTGTGATTGCCATGAATGTCCTCACACCAAAAACTGTAAAAGACTCGAGTTCCGAAACGAATCAAGTAATAGAGACCACAAAAACGAAACAACAAGTAACTCCAGGTCACAAAACAGTCCCTGTCGAACCTATTACAAAAGAAGAAACAAAGACAACAAGTACAACGACCGCTGTTACGTCCGAAAAAACCACACAAATAGCTTCCGCAACACTTCCAGCAGGGCCAATTGAACAGGCTCCTCCCGCTGCAATTCGCGGTTCCATAAAACAAATTGACTATGAAATACCAAGTAAATTTAGCTGCTGGATGTCTTCAGGCACCCCTATAAAAGGTGTTCTCATCTGCATACACGGGTTTGGCTTGTACAGCGAAGCCTTTCAGGCACTTGCCGATCGCGTTTGTCCAAAAGGATACGTTGCATATTCTGTCGACGCACGCGGATTCGGGCGATACATAAAGAAAGACAGGACGGCGGACTTTGAGGGTTCAGTTACCGACGTTGCTCAGCTTATACAACTCGCACACAAAACCTATCCTGGCAAACCGATTATCCTCATCGGTGAATCTATGGGCGGCGCAATAGCCATTCAAGCAGGTTCACAGCATCAAAACGAAATAGCGGGCATTATTGCGTCAGCACCAGGTGATTTCCGTTATAAGCAAGTCAAAATGGATTTGAAAGTAGGACCAAAATTACTCTTGAGTCCCAATAAGAAACGCGACTGGGGCGATTAACTGATGGAAATGGCTACATCGAACCCGAAACTTATCGCAAAGTGGCAGGCTGATCCACTTGTTCGTCAGAAGCTAGCGCCAAAAGAGCTTCTCGGATTCCAGAAATTCATGGGCAATACGAGCGATTTCGCCAAGCAAATTCACACAACACCGATACTCTTTTTGCATGGCGGACATGATAAATTGACCAAGGTAAAAGGAACTATCGAGCTATACAACGATGTTCCGTCTTCCAAGAAGGACCTGTTCATTCTCGGACAAAAAGACCATGTCATGCTCGAAGAGGGTCAGTTCGACGACACGACAATTCGTCTGTTAGAAACGTGGCTGGCTAACGCACCGCGTTAGCATAAGGGCGCATGCAATGCGCCCCTACGCAGGACCAATAAATCGAATTTGTACGGGTATCGACAAATCAAAGTTGTAGGGGCGCATTGCATGCGCCCGTTCGACAGTTCTAGACCTTCATCTCCTGGCGTTGGCGGATAAGATTCAATGCAGAACCGGCTCTAAACCAGCCTATTTGCTCTTCGGTCATCGTGTGCTTCACGTTTATCTTCTTCGTTGAGCCGTCGGCCTTTTGAATAATTACTTCAACTAAGCTGTTCGGCGCAATTTCTTCAATCCCAACAACACTCAAACGATCTTTGGCATCGATTAATTCGTAATCCTTAGGATCATTGAATGTAAAAGCAAGAATGCCTTGCTTCTTCAAGTTGGTTTCGTGAATACGAGCGAAGCTGCGCGCAATTACAGCCTTACAGCCAAGGAATCTCGGGGACATAGCTGCGTGCTCACGGCTTGATCCTTCACCATAGTTTTGATCACCAATAGCTATCCAACCCATGTGCTCCGCTTTGTAGTGACGAGCAATGGCTGGAAGTGGTTTTTCCGTGCCATCCAACACATCAACACCAGTTCCAGGTTCCTTAGCAAAAGCATTGTTTGCGCCGGTAAACATATTGTCGGATATCTTGTCCAAATGTCCGCGATAACGCAACCAGGCGCCTGCCGGTGAGATGTGGTCGGTTGTGCACTTGCCCACAGCCTTTAGAATTACCGGCAATTTGTCAAAGTCCTTACCGTCCCACTGAGCAAATGGCTCAAGCAATTGCAAACGCTCGCTGTCAGGTTTAACAGCAACACTTAATTTGTCGCCATTGTCTGCCGGCGCGATATAGCCGGAATCTTCACTGATGAAGCCGTTACCCGGTAATTCCGGAGCTTCCGGCGGAGTCAATGTGACTTTCTTGCCACCTGATGCTTCCAATTGATCTTTCAACGGGTTGAATGCAAGCGAACCTGCTAGAGCAAACGCAGTAACAATTTCCGGGCTACCGATGAATGCCAATGTATTTGGATTGGCATCATTGCGGCGTGGAAAGTTGCGGTTAAATGAAGTGATGATCGAATTTGTCTCACCTTGTTTGATGTCTTCGCGCTTCCATTGTCCAATACATGGTCCACATGCATTGGCTAGAACCGTTCCACCGATACCGGTCAATGTTTCCAGCTGTCCATCACGCTTGATTGTCAGATTGATCTGCTCAGATCCAGGCGTAATGAGGAATCCACATTTGACCTTAATACCAGCTTCTCTAGCTTGCTCAGCAACGTTTGCTGCTCTGCTCATATCCTCGTAAGACGAGTTTGTGCAGCTTCCGATGAGCGCATATGTCAGCTTCTCCGGATAACCTTTCTCTTTTATTTCTTTGGCAAATTCCGAAATCGGTCTAGCCAAATCAGGCGTGTGAGGTCCGACTACATAAGGCTCTAACTTATCCAAATCAATTTCAACAATTTGGTCGTAGAAGGTTTTAGGATCCTTTTCCACTTCAGGATCTGCAACGAGAAACTCGGCATATTCTTCAGCAAGCTTAGCAACATCGGCTCTGCGAGTAGCTTTCAGATATGTCGACATTCTCTCATCGAATGGGAATAGCGAACAAGTTGCACCAAGCTCAGCACCCATATTGGTGATTGTGCCCTTACCAGTGCAGCTAATAGATTTTGTTCCTGGTCCGAAGTATTCAATGATTGCACCAGTTCCACCAGCAACTGTCAAAATTCCGGCGAGCTTCAAAATCACATCTTTTGGTGATGTCCAGCCATTTAGTTTGCCTGTCAATTTGACACCAATTACTTTGGGCCAACGCACTCCCCAAGGCTCGCCTGCCATCACGTCAACAGCGTCAGCTCCACCAACACCAATAGCTACCATTCCTAAGCCACCGGCATTCGGCGTGTGCGAGTCGGTTCCAATCATCATGCCACCAGGAAATGCGTATTGTTCAAGCACTACTTGGTGAATAATACCCGCACCCGGCTTCCAGAAGCCGATGCCATGCTTTTCAGAAGCTGTTCTAAGGAAGTTGTAGACCTCAGCATTTTCAGAAAGAGCATTTTCCAAATCTTTGTCAGCACCGACACGAGCCAAGATAAGGTGATCACAATGCACGGTTGTCGGCACGGCAACGCGTTTTAGTTTGGCTTGCATGAATTGCAACAAAGCCATTTGCGCCGTGGCATCTTGCATGGCAACGCGGTCAGGACGCAAGAACGAATATGTCTCACCACGCTTAAGACCGTCTTCGGGCCATCTATCAAGGTGAGCCGTGAGAATCTTCTCGGTGAGCGTTAACGGGCGCTTCAAGCGCTTGCGAGCATCCTCATGCTTAGCAGGCAGGCTCTTGTACACATTTTTGATGTCATTGATATTGAAAAACGTCATGATGCTCTCTCTACTTACCAATAGCCGTTGGAGCTGCCCGTCCGGCAGTTCCACAACAGGTCTATTTTACCGCTATTTACTTGATCCAGCCCTTGCGAATGAGCATTCCATAGGCAGAAATAACGAATTCATAATGAAACATCCAGAGCTGATGCCAGCCTCCGGCGCGCATTTCAGCAAATGCATCTTTGACATCCCAGTCTTCTCTAAGCATGCGAAAAATCCCGCACAAGATGCCAGTCCTGTCAGCGCCGTGCAAACAGTGCACAAAAATGGGTCTTTTCTCCGGATCATCGACAATTGCCAAAAAGCGCTTCACTTCTTTGTAGGTCGGACTTTTCATATATGTCATCGGAATACTTTCAAACTGCATCCCTAGCTTTTCTACAATAGCTTTCTCCGTCTCTATTAGTTTTCTTGTCGAGCGAAGATTGATAACAGTCTTAATGCCGTGATCCGCTAGAGATTGATACTGCGACTCAATAGGCTGCCCGCCTCGAAAGAGCCAGTCGTTTACTTGTTTGAAATTCCTGATGTCAATAGCCACTTTATTCGAAATCATGGAAACTCCCACTTAGACCAACATTCCCAGATTCTGCAATGACTATATAAAACCGGCAAGATTTAAAACTTCGGGGCACTGGGAAAATATAAGTTATGAGTGAAGCAACACTTTCAATTGAAGACAACCCTAGCGCCGCCGACTTGCAGCAGGTTTGGGACATGCTGATTTCCCACAACACAGCGCAAGCAGGTCCAGCCAACTTCCAAAAGTTATGTATTTTGGCACGTGACACAAACAACCAAATAATTGGTGGAATGAATGGCTATACGTTTTGGAATTGGCTCTTCGTTGAAAACCTGGCAGTTGCGGAAAACCAGCGAGGACAAAACCTCGGCAGCAAAATTCTGAAAGTGGCTGAAACAGAAGCGATACGACGTGGCTGCAAGGCCGCTTATTTAGATACTTTCAGCTTTCAAGCTTTGCCCTTCTATGAAAAACAAGGGTATCGCGTCTTTGGCACGCTCTATGATTTTCCTGACGGTCATCACAAGTACTTTGTCACCAAGCAACTTTAGTAATTACTTTCTTTGAGCAAAATAGACTGAAGTTATGTACTTCATAGCGACTTGTCCGTCTTTCCGGCTCTCTGCAAATAAAGCTCTCAGATCTTGATTCAATTTCAAAAAGGCTTCGCCGGCTTTTGGCACATAAGACGCAGAAGAAGCGCGCCCTAATAGTCCTGCCTCATCCATCTCTTGCTGATTTTCAAAATCAGCTTTGCCTGCCGAATGAAAAAGACTGCTTTCCAGTAAATCAATTCCAGAATAACCACGCTTCATTTCCACGGACCGAGCATCCGGTATTTGATGCAATACATTAGAATAAAGGCGAGTAAATTCATCGCGATCATCTCTTTCGTACCATACGAGAAAACAAAAGCCATTAGGTTTCAAGATGCGCACAAATTCCTTTAACGTAGGCTCCGGTTGAAACCAGTGAAATGCTTGTGCTGCTAAAACGGCATCGGCGACTCCGTCTTCCAGTCCTGTATGTTCCGACGATGCATTTATGTATGACAGCCATTCGAATTTGCTTTTGGAATTCTCCTCAATTGCTTGCTCACGCATGTCATCATTGGGATCAATTCCAATTGTCGGTATTTTCCGTTCGGCAAACAATCGTGATGAAATTCCTGTGCCGCAACCAACATCAACCAACAGTGATTTTTCGCTCAACTGACTCTTATCAACGATAAAATCAATCGCTTCATCCGGGTACGTCGGTCTTGCTTTGGCATAAATTTGCCCAAGACCCGTAAAGCGTCCCTTGGGATCAAAATTTGCATTAGACAGCTTATCGTCAGACATCGTCACTCCCGCCTCCAAAATTGCTCTCACCAGTATTACATATTTGCCGGAGCGCGCCGCATGGTCCCTCTTCCTGTTAAGATGTGCGCGTGAAGGAAAGAAAGCCCAGCATTTATATACCGACGCTCTATCTTGCTGAAGGATTGCCCTACACAATCGTCAACAGCATGTCAGTTGTCTTTTTCAAAAATCTTGGCTTGTCGAATGAGCTAATTGGCTTGACAAGCTGGCTGGCATTGCCTTGGACGATCAAGCTATTTTGGGGACCATTTGTTGATTTGATTGGCACTAAACGCAAATGGATCCTTACCTGCCAGCTTATGCTCACGGTGCTAACCGGCTTCCTTGCGTCAGACGCATTGACGTCTAACGCAATTCCCTTGGCATTTTTTGTCTTTGCAGTGATGGCATTTGTCTCAGCAACGCAGGATATTGCCATTGATGGATATTACATGGAAGCTCTTACCGGCAAGGAGCAAGCCTACTTCATAGGCATTCGCAGCGCCGCATACAAAGTAGCTTGGCTTCTAGGTTCCGGCGGCTTAGTTTTTCTTGCTGGAAAACTCGGTGAATTTTTAGGCGTACAAAACGGCTGGGCAATATCCTTTGCAACCAGCGCTGTTCTTTTCCTTGTACTTTCAGCCTTTCACTCTTTCTATTTGCCACATCCCAGCCAAAAATCGAATGAATCGAGCGGCGTCACTCTAAGTGTTTTTGGTCGAGTGTTTTCAACCTACTTTCAACAGCCGGCAATTCTGCCGATAGTTTTGTACATACTTACATTCAGGCTGGGCGATGCGCTCATGTTGAAAATGGCGCAACCATTTCTTCTAGACCCGGTAGAAAAAGGTGGACTGGCTATTTCTACAGCCGATGTAGGAATTATCTACGGCACTGTTGGAATGCTGTTTCTAATTGCCGGAGGTATCCTTGGCGGATTTCTTGTTTCAAAAGACGGATTAAAAAAATGGCTGTGGCCGACGGCGTTGATTCAAAACTCGGCAATTCTTCTCTATTGGTTGCTTGCGCTATACAAACCGGGTTTGACAGGCGTAGCGGTTGTAAATTCAATTGAACAATTCTCCTATGGACTGGGCGTGTCAGCCTATACAGTATTTTTGCTCACAACGGTGAAACAGGAATTCAAAGCGGCACATTACGCAATTGCCACAGGCATGATGGCACTGGGACTGCTCGTGCCTCAGTCGATAAGTGGCTATTTGGTAACCTGGCTCGGTTACACAAATTTCTTTTTATTGAGTTTTTGCGCGGCCATTCCTGGTATTATCACGATCTTCTTTTTGCCGCTAAACAAAATTCCGGAAACAACAATTCAATCTGTTGAAGGAGAATCTAATGGAATACAGGAAGTTAGGGAAGTGGGCCCTTCGTGTTAGTGAAATAGGCATTGGCAGCTGGCTAACATATGGCGGCAGCGTCGATAAGAAACAATCAATTCATTGCTTGCATCATGCTTTTGAGCAAGGCATAAATTTCTTTGACACCGCAAACGTATACGCTCACGGTGAATCGGAAAAAGTCGTCGGTGAAGCAATTAAGCATCTCGATCGTGACGATATCGTGCTTGCTACAAAAGTCTATTTCCCCATGGGCAATGGACCAAATGACGGTGGACTCTAGCGCAAGCATATTTTCGAACAGTGCCATCACAGTTTGAAACGCCTGGACACAAGCTACATTGATCTCTATCAGTGTCATCGATTTGATCCAAACGTGCCGATGGAAGAACTTGTGCGCACAATGGATGATTTAACACGACAAGGAAAAATTCTTTACTGGGGAGTCAGTGAATGGCCCGCTGAAAAAATTGCCGAAGCAGTTGATGTCGCATCAAGACTAAATGCGCCGCCACCTGTTTCCAACCAACCTTTCTACAACATTCTGGGAAGATCTATTGAAGAATCCGTAATTCCAACGTGCGAAAAATTAGGTTTGGGACAAGTTGTTTTTTCTCCGCTGGCGCAAGGTGTTTTAACCGGCAAATACAAGCCTGGGCACAAACACCCTGCCGATAGTCGAGCAAATGATCCACGACAAAATGCTTTCATGGTAGGCCGTGACTTAATGTCGGATGCCACATTGGAAAAAGTCCAGCAATTAGCTCTAATTGCCAACCAATTGGGCATATCCAACGCCCAGCTGGCTCTTGCCTGGTGTTTGCGCTTAGGCAATATCAGCAGCTGCATCATTGGAGCGACAAAAACAAGCCAAATTGATGATAATGTCAAAGCCAGCGGTATCAAATTGTCTCAAGATGTCCTCAAACGAATTGATGATATCGTGAGCGCCAACTATGCTGGAATTAGTTAACTCTTGGAGGAGTAATAATGGCTGTAACAGTAAAACGAGCCTCTATGTGGCGTAAGGAGATAGGCAATAAACCAGGTACTCTGGCAGACTCTCTGATAACGCTATCCAAGTCAGGCGTCAATCTGCAAACAGTTATGGGTTATGTTTATCCAGGACAACCCAAAAAGGCTGCAGTTGAGG
>JAKFVJ010000515.1 GCA_021732245.1 Candidatus Obscuribacterales bacterium
TGAGAAATCCCATGACATAGGTCAGTAAGGGCCCCAGTAGACCACTGGTTAATAGGACGCAGGTGGAAGTGCCGCATCAAGGCGGTATGTAGCTGAGCGTTACTAATGTGCCCGAGGGCTTGTCCAATGGTGGGTGTTTCTTGGTGCCAGAGCGACCGGAACACACCCGTTCCCATCCCGAACACGAAGGTAAAGACGGTCAGCAGCGACAATACTTGGTGGGAGACCGCCTGGAAAAATAGCCCGGTGCCAGGAGTTGTGAAAAGAGCCAGTGAATAACTGGCTCTTTTCCGTTATTGCGTTAATTTACTTGGCTGTTTACCTGGAGTCACAGATGTTGGGTAGGGTGGGTTAGGATACTGGTGCCGCCGGTGATACATGGTCCAGTTGTCCCAGCCGATGACCAAGATAATTAACAACATGATCGCCAAGCACATAATGGGATGTCGTTTTACAAATGATATTTCTGGTAGTTCCATATAATTGCTATGCTTGAAATTGACAAGTTCTGGGTCAGTTAATTAAGCAACACTTGGTGACCTCTGGTTGCCAGATTGAAGAGCTTCGGCAACCTTGGTGATTGTTTGCCACGTTGCAGTGGCGTAATCAGATTTTTCGTAGTCCTGTAATTGCTGATAGTGCCAGCCTAACTTATCTGCCAATTGTTGTTGAGTAAGCCCATTATAGATGCGCCACTGAATGAGGAGCGTTGGCAGCTCTTGCACCATTTTGAGACTTGCGGGCTTTTTCTTATGAGTTTTGATAGCCAAATATGTTTCGACTTGTTCTTCGAGTTGTGCAATTTGTGCTTGTAGAGCTTGTACTTGAGCGTCCCGTAGCCAGCCTTTTCCCGAAGCTAAAGGCACTTGATTTAACTCAGCCAACGAATCATGCAATTGATTTATTAGAGATGTGGTAGTTTTAAATTGTCGTTCGTTCTTAATCACTGTCTTCACCCAAGTTCAATAACTATTATGCCTTTGACGTTTACGTTGATATCGAGTTGAAAAATCCTCAGATGGTCGATACCATCTTGCAATTCTGGAATTCGCGGAAAAATGTCTCCTTTGTATTTGTTCCTAAGTTCAGTGAGTTGTTTGAACGGATTCAGGAGAATGGGATCGACGGTTGGCCGTACATTGTCAGTTTCCCAGCAGGCATCGTAATCGTTGGGTATTTCCTTGTCAGTGATAAAGCTGCCGTCTAAATAGAGACGTGTGCATCCGGCTTTTGTAAGTTCCTCAACTAGCAAGCTTAGTCCACTGAAAAGAATCTTCCGGCTGCTGTTGTATGCAAATTTTTGTTCTATTTCCCCCAAAGTCGCCAAATGTTGCCCTGGAGGCAAATTTCCGTTCTCGTCGAAGTTCGGTATCATCATACAAGTTTAACGTTGTGAGTGGCGTCTTGTCAAGTCAATAAGGCGGCAACTGACTACAATTAATAACTTGTATTGTGATACCGCTTGTCATCGCTTGGTATGCCCGTAGGATTTTTGAGAGGAACCGGCTTTGCCGGTTGCTGCGTCGCGAGCGATCCGACGACCCAGCGGGTCGTCTCCTTGCATCTTCATAAGCGCTCCGCCGGCTCTGGCGAGCCAGCTCCGCTAGTACGAGAGGACCAGGACGAAACTGGCTCTCTTCCGCTTTTGGGTTCTCCACGAGCTTGCCAAGATCAATTCTTATCGTTATAATATGAAGTATGAATAACATACGTATGAATAGAATACGACAGACCTTTACATTCCCCGAGGACATATTTCGCCGTTTTGCGGCCCTAGTGCCGGGTGGTCAGCGGAGTGCTGTAATTTCCATACTTCTTGAAGAAGAGTGCAAAAGAAGAGAGGAGTCCCTAGCTAAAGCCTGTGACGCTGCCAATCGTGATGCGCGACTGCTTGAATTAGAACAAGATTTTCAATCGCTCGAGGATACGGTAATCGAGCCATTTGATGATCATGCCTGGTAATCCAGCAGCGCCGAGACGGGGCGAAGTTTGGTTTGCCAATTTAGGTGAGCTAAACCCTAGTCTCGGTGCTGAGATTCAAAAATCTAGACCGGTATTGGTTATTGGTACTAACATCATTAACCAACGACGTCGGACGGTGCTTGTGATTCCGTTAGCGACTTCTGGAGGCAAAGCGGAGGCAAATCCACCACTTACGGTTGGTGTCACATGTGGTGGCAAACAAGGTGTTGCAGTAATCGATCAGCTCAGAGCGTTGGATAAGCAAAGACTTGTAAGCCTTGTCGATACTATTCACCCAGGCGATCTGGAATTGGTTATGCAGGCGCTATGTCAGGTCCTGGAGATTACATAGAACTATGACGCCTGTAGAAAACATAAAGGCCTTCCATCTTATACTTTGCGGTCAAATTCCTGATAGGCTGCGCTGTCATTACGATTGCCGACGACTATTATGTACATTGTCTTTTTGTCAAATCGATAAATGACTCGAAACTCTCCCACATCTTTTCTAAAGTGGATACCGTTTCCCATCGAAATGGAATCATGGGGACGTGGGTCATCACACAGGTTTGTGATGGCTTGGAAAATTTGCAAAAACTGTTTGCTATCGCGCTTTTTGAGAAAGCGCATTGCATCATTAGTCAGATCAGGCTTTAGCATTATGCTTCAGCATCTCTTTGAAAAAATTGGTGGTTGCTTTAGCTCCGACGTAACCGCTCTTTTCGGCTGCTTCAACACGCGCAAGCCAATAGTCGTTTTCTAGTTGCGTGAGCCGCTCGTAGTCAGCCTGAGGAATGATTACCGCGATCGGACGCCCATTCTTCTCTATAGACACTGGTTCTCTTTGGGCTGCATCGAGAGTTTCCCCTGTTTTGGTTTTTAGTTCAGTTGCGGTCACGGTTTTCATGCAAAGCCTCGGTATTGAACGATTTGAGCACTGTATACACTTTATACATTTTAAGCAATTTGAGCAATCTTTTCAAGGGTGCGTAAGCGCTCCCGCGACAATACTTGGTGCGACCGCCTGGAAAAATAGCCCGGTGCCAGGAGTTATGAAGAGAGCCAGTGAATAACTGGCTCTCTTCTGTTTTTGGGTTTTATAAGAGTGTGCTGATTCGACCGGATGATTATCGCATGTAGCAGACGACAGACTGATGAATCGATGGCTCTCGAATTTCGATATCTAATTCCAAGGATTGATTACTTTGATGCCGGCGGCAATGAATGGTGCCGTATCTCTTGTTGCGACGGAAAAACCGTGAACGTCAGCGATTGCTGCAATCTGTGCGTCTGCTACTGATAGAGCCTGTCCTTTTTTGTGTGCTTTTCCGATAATGCGTGCAAACGCTTCGGCAGCTTCCGGATCAAAGGAAAGAATTCTAGATCCAAATAATTGCGTGAGTACCCTAGTGCAGGTACTGTGCAGAGTTTCTTTGCGTTGACCTTTGGGAAGAAGCTCGATGCCGACAAGCAGTTCTGCAAGGCTTATGGTTGTTAGGTAAAGGCTTTCCGCCGCTTGCTCATCAAGCCAATTTCTAACAGCATAGTTGCAGTTTGTTTTCATCGGCTCGGCTATGACATTGGTATCAAGAATGATCATTCAAATGAAGCAGGCTCAGTGGGATTCTTATCTCTAGAGAACTTAGACGTTATGCCACCAAATTGCTCTCCCAGTGCTGCAAGCTCGGAGCCAATTTTTAGGCGCTTACTGGGTCGGACTGCCTGCTCTAAGATTTGCCGAATCTCTGACTCGGTGCTGCGTCCATTTTCGGCAGCACGCAATTTTAGTGCGCGATGCGTTTCTTCCGATAGATTGCGGATAGTGACTGCAGCCATAACTGCTACTCCCTAGCTTTGATATCAATGATAGCATTTTGATATTATTGATGTCAACAGCTTGGGTGGTTTGAAAGACAGTTGGCGCGATACTTGAAAATATATCGCCCAAAGCCGATTTTGTAGACATATTTGGCAAATATGTCGATCTTGTCGACATATTCTTGAGAAGCTGGCTTTCAAATATGTCTGAATCAAAGGCATTAAGGGTAAGATATGTCTGAATATCTTGATTCTGTCGACATATCCACGAAGGCATAGATTATCAGATGGTGTACGCAAAAGATAAACCTTATAACGACTTGCCTCTGCTGTCTCCGGATTTCGAGCTTGAGACAAGACCAGTCTTGAAAAAATCTAGTGCGGCTTGCGCCAAGCTGGCTGAGCTGAAAGGAATTGCTGAGCAATTACCAAATCCCAGCATCTTGCTCCGCAGTTTTGTTTTGCAAGAAGCCAAACTATCATCGGAAATTGAAAACATCGTCACTACCAACGATGACTTATTTCGTGCTGCTTCGCAAATTGAAGGCAACTATGATCCGGCTACGAAAGAAGTCTTGCAATATGAAATTGCCATTTGGACCGGCTACGAACGTATTCAGAAGCAGCCTTTGCTAACCACTAACCTATTTACGGAACTTGCTGCAATTATCAATGGGCAATCCAATTTGACTGTGCGGAAAACCACGGGCACTAAAATTAAGAACAGTCTAGGAGAAGTAGTGTACACACCGCCTGAAGGAGAGCAGGTAATAAGAGAAAAACTTACCAACCTGGAAAAGTTCATTCACGAAAAAGATGATTTAGAGCCGCTGATTAAGATGGCAATGATTCACTATCAGTTTGAAGCAATACACCCGTTTGCCGATGGCAACGGAAGAACCGGTCGAATAATCAACATTTTGTACCTCTTGCAGCAAGGACTTGTCGACCTGCCGGTGCTTTACTTGTCTCGCTATATCATTGAAAACAAAAACGAATACTATCGCTTATTACGAGGTATCACTGAAAATCAGGAATGGCAGCCCTGGCTTTTGTACATGCTTGAAGGTGTAGAGTCTACGGCAGATTCAGCAATTCGCAAAATTAGGGGACTGATTAATCTGTTGAATGAGACGCAAGAAGAAGTTCGAGATAAGTTGCCCAAAATTTACTCGAAAGACTTGGTGGAAGTCTTATTTAAACTGCCTTATTGTCGAATTAGCTTTCTGGAGGAAGCGGGTATTGCCAAAAGAGAAGCAGCATCGAAATATCTTAGAAAGCTTGCGGACATTAATCTACTGCAATCGGTCAAATCTGGTCGAGATCACTACTACATAAATCCGAAAATGGTCGACTGGTTGAAAGAATGACATGATGAGGTGATGCTAAAATCGATTGAAGAGTTTAAGCCAGAAAATGGCATAGTCTTACGAATAATCGGGAGATAGATGTTGGGAAAACAAGACAGACACTCGGATTCAAAACACGAGGGACTTGAGCACAAGCATGTCTCATACAGCCCCGAAAATAATCCACTTCACGCTGAAATCTATCACCCGCGCAGTCCGATTCAGCATAAGTTGAACGACGCTTCGTGCCGAGCGAATGGACAAGAGATGCGGGGCATGACCGAGGCAGAAGTGAAAGCTTCGATTGCAATATTAGATAATGCCATCAAGAAAGGTGAATTGACCGAGGCGGATAAGAAGGACATCCTTTACTACAAAGATCACGATCTCAGTCGTAAGGAAATAAGGAAAGTCGGAGAAGACATGGCCTTTGATGGTCTTGATGAAAAGGATGTGCGGGCTGTCTTGAGAAAGGCTCTGCAAGACGGAAAGATCACCGAAAAAGATTGGGATGACATAGTTAAGGTCTACGACAAGTACAAGCAGCAGGAAGCATAAGATCTGCTAGCGACTGACTTGCCGACGTCGGAATATTCCTGACCATGCAAGTGGAGAAAAAGTCTCACCGTTTATGCACACGCCTGTGAAATGACTTTCTTTGAGACGGACGAGATCGAAGGCGTTGCCTTCTAATTCTGCACATACGTCACTAGCTTTTACGCGCGGTGGTCCTTTGTCTGGTGGAGCATTTTCATTTGCGTTGCCGGCAAGGACTAGATAATAGCCACCGGGTGCAACTAGTTTTGCAATAGTCGACTGCAAGGCTTTGAGATTTACGTCGCGAACAATATGATATGTTCCGCGATCGAACACAAATGGGAATTCGGAACCGACTTCTGCTGGTAGAGCAGTGACATCTGCCACTAAGAAATTGACTTTGACGCCGGCTGCTTTTGCTTTTTCTTTTGCACGGTTGATCGCAACTTCAGAAAGATCTACAGCAGTGACGTCAAATCCTGATTGAGCCAGGAAAATCGCATTGGTGCCTGTTCCGCAGCCGATTTCAAACACTCGGCACGGTTTGACCAAGCCTTCAGCCAAAATAGATTTCAATTCTTCCGATGGAAGTCCACTGTCCCACGGCGTGTCGTCGTCGATATATCGCTGATTCCAATCTCTTCTTTCCATATTATTTCTGTGCCTTTTCTATTACGGCCGACAATTCTTTTTTGAGAATAGGGTTAGTTGTTTGCTGTCTCGCTTGCATGCAAATGGCCATCACTTTCTTGTGTTGGTGTGCGTTGCTTGTTAAAGACCATTTGGCAGCGCCTGCTCTCATCATGTCGCTAGCGACAGATCCAGTCACTTTTGCTGCGCCGTTTGTATTTGGGGGTGGCAGAACTTCAATAATGCGCTTTACGTAACGGTCATCGCCTGTTGCGCAAAAGCAAGACCAAAGTCTGTCTAAAACACCAGGTCCGTCGATTGGCATTTTTTCAATGGCTATCGCAGCGGGAAGTTTGCTTGTGGCTTTTTGCATTTCCGGATTTAGACTCTTGGTAAATATAGCCAATTGCTTTTTTGATTCGGGAGTGTTGGCTTGCCACATTGCAGTCCACAGAACTCCCTTCAATTTGTCGTCCATTGATTTGAAATGTTCTGTCCAAGCCGCTAAACGTTGTGGATTCTGGGCCATTAGCTGGCTGAAAAATGCCACAATAGAATTTCTTGCGTCAGGTCTGGCAAGATTGTTCTTTTGAATATAATCAACTGCCGAGATCATCAAATCCGGCTGTGGGTGCAAGTAGTAATAGTTCATCCAGCGCGATAAATCATCGGTTGTTTTAATTTCTTTGACAGGAGCAGTTCTATCTATTTTTACCGCTGTCGGATTTGCTAGGACGAAAGCAGTTGGTTGGATTTGCGACATCGTACAGGCTGTAAGGAGACAGGTCATTGCCACAATTTTGATTTTCATGCAGTTACTCCACGCAGTTGAATCCAATCTACGTCCATATTATTTATCACGGTTAGCAGATTTGCCAGATTTGACATCAAATCTGCTTCTTTAAGCGTCGTAAACGTTTAACTTTATAAGTAGTTTGGAAGCTGGTTAAGGTTGGTAAGTTGGCTTAGGTCTAATGAGGCATTGGCTATGAAAGAGTTGGCTGCGGTGGTGATTACTCTGTTTAGCCTGGCTGGGGCTATTCCAGGCGCCTTTTCTTACGGCAATCCGGCCAGAGATGAAGCCATCTAATTGATGAAAGCCAAAGAATATGATCAGGCTTTGAAGAAGTTAGCAATGGCTGTGGGATTGGATGCAACAGACGCGCAGAATTATGTGCTCAGGGGCAAGTGCTTTTTGAAATTGGGCAATTACGATTTGGCAATTGCTGATTTGGATAAAGCTGTGGATTATTCTCCTAATGATTCAAGAGCCTACTTTCTGCGCGCGATTGCAAACACAAAGTTGAATCGCAATGATTCGAGTGTTAGTGATTTTGAACAAGCGATATATCTAAATCCTAAGAATGCCTCGCGAACTTTTGACAATGCCTTGGTGCGAAAGAATTTTCAAGCCGCAGTAAACAAATTGCGTTCTTCGGTCGGATTTTCAGCGAAGGAATCTGAAAGTAAGGATAAATTGGAGCCGGAAGACTACTTATTCAATGACGTAGGAGACTAACCATGAATTTCTTCAATAGCTATTGTTTGAGTCTAGTGATTGCTGCTGGGTTGGCAATGCCGGCTCTGTGCCAAGACAATGTCAATCCGACTTCCGGCAATGTGGATGAGCGCATAGAACATCAACACAAGCGCATAAAGCATGCTTTGGAGGAAGGTTGGATAGATCAAGCGAGAGCCGCTAAGTTGGGACAAGCATTGGATGACCTCTCAAGACAAATTGCCAAAGAGCGTGAACAAAACTCCGGTGCGCTCAAACCTGAGCAGGCAGTCTCTGCCGAAAATGTACTCAATGAGAACAATCAGCTGATTAAGTCTATAGAAGGTGCGGGGAAAAGTATGCTCGAGCCTGGTAATGTCGTGGGTCCGAAATGGACTACTGGCACTGATGGAGCGCAGAATGCACCGACCTTGCTTCGACAAATGAAACAACAGGAAAAGCGACAACTGACGCAAGAGCGTCAGGCTCTAGAGCAAAAGTTGGAGCAACAGCAATTGCAGTATGAACGAGAAATGCTGCCTAAGCTTGGCGATCAACGTCGTGACATCATCAAGCAACAGGGTGACGTAAAAGACATTCGCTTGGAATCCGGAGCTAATTAAGTCCGATCACTGCGGGTTTGAGCTTTTAGTGGACATAAATACTTGCTGGCAATTAATACAGTCAGGACCGTGCTCTGTGTGTTTGTGGGTGTAATTGCCGTGTGGAGTCATTATCTGTGCATTCATGCAGTCAGCAAGAAACGTCTTAAGGATGTCGTCTTTCAAGTGTCTCAGTATACGTTCATCGAGAATTGGAAATACTACTTCTACCCTGCGATGCAGATTGCGGGGCATTAAGTCGGCGCTGCCTAAATACATCTCTTCTTTGCCACCGTTACCGAAATAATAAATGCGGCTGTGTTCCAAAAAGCGACCAACAATGCTAGTTACATTGATGTTATCGCTGACTCCGGCGACGCCAGGCAGCAAGCAACAAATACCTCTCACAATTAAATCTATTTTTACGCCTGCTTGTGATGCTTCGTAGAGAAGATCAATCATCGGAGGTTCAACAAGCGAATTCATTTTGAAGATGAGGCGACCATTGCCGTTTTGCTTGTGTAATTCAATTTCTCGACGGGTTAGCTCCGTTAGCTTTTCGCTTAAGTTAATCGGTGCAACAAGTAGCTTGCGAAAATCTTGCTTGGCGGAATAGCCTGTCAGATAGTTGAACAAATCCGTGACGTCGGAGCCAATTTCTTCGTTGCAAGTGAGAAGTCCAATGTCTGTGTAGAGGTGGGCCGTGACCGCGTTGTAGTTGCCGGTGCTTAAATGCATGTAGCGTCTAATCGTGTTGCCTTCCTGTCTTACTACCAAAGTGGCTTTGGAGTGGACTTTCAAGCCTGGCAAACCATAGACGACATGGACACCTTCTCGTTCAAGCGCTCTTGCCCATTCAACGTTGTTTTCTTCGTCGAATCTAGCTTTTAGTTCGACCAGAGCAGCTACTTCCTTGCCGCGTGTGCTGGCTTCTAACAGTGCTTGTACGATTGGCGAGTTTTTGCCGACGCGGTAAAGCGTCGTTTTAATGGCTAGCACATTCGGGTCTTGCGCTGCTGCGTTGAAGAAATTAACTACCGGCATGAACGAGTCATACGGATGATGCAAGAGTATGTCCTGTCGACGAATAGCCGAAAAGATGTCTTCTTCCTGTAAATCCGGATTGAGAATTGCCGGCATGCTCGGCACAAATGGCGGGTCTTTGAGATCCGGGCGGTCTATTGCGTAGACATGCTTAAGAGAGCTCAATGGACCACGAGTCTCGATTGCGTAAACGTCTTCGGTGCCTATCTCGAGGTTGGTAGTCAGAATTTCGATAATCGGCGTAGGCGTGTTTCGCTGTACTGTAAGTCTGACTACATCACCAAATTCCCGCTGACGAATACCTTCTTCGGTTAGTTCTAATAAGTCTTCTGCTTCCCACTCTTGTATTTCCATAGCAGCGTCACGCGCTAAGGCAAACGGATGGGATTCGACTACTGTCAGTCCTGGAAATAGATCGTCAAGATTGCCACCGATAACATCATCAAGCCAGATGAACGCTTGTCGTGTTGGATCAGTTGCGTGAAGCGGTATCAATTGCGGGAGTTTCTCGGGTATTTTTATACGAGCAAATTTATCGTTGCCGTTGGCGTCTTTGATGAGCACCGCCATATTGAAGCTCAAGTTGGAAATGTGTGGGAATGGGTGACCGGGGTCAAACGCCAACGGTGTTAAGACTGGAAATACGACGTCGTTGAAAAAGGCGTCAACTTGTTCACGCTGCCTATCCGAAAGTTCTTTGTAGCTTAAAATATCGATGCCGGACTCGGTGAGTGCCGGCAAAAGTTCGTTTTTAAGAAGATAGTTGGCGCTGGCTACAAGTTTTACGACGGCCTCCCTAATGGCTTGCAATTGCTCACCAACAGTCATGCCGTCT
>JAKFVJ010000420.1 GCA_021732245.1 Candidatus Obscuribacterales bacterium
TTATCAAGTCTGGAATTGATCCTAAAGGAATACGCTGGAAACTCTATCAAATCAGTCCAGAAGGTCCACGGCACGATACCACTGTAGGAGACGGTTGGCTTATAGAAGATAGTCTATTTCGGCAAGTAGCACAAACGGTATTAGAAGAAAATCCTGACTTTTCGAATATAACATTTATGGCTATAGAAAAGTCCATCAAGCGCTACTTGTTGCTAGATCCCTCAGGAAATTCATTTGTCTTAGGTCCAGATGAAAGTGGTCATCCGACACAAATTCCAGTCGGCAATATCATTACTGGTTTTAATGACTTTATGCATACACTTGATCGCAACCAATACTTTCCGTCAGATGCAACTCACGGGGTATAAGACGTATGCACAGAAAATTTACTATTCTATGTTCGCCTCATGAAAGAAAATTGCGTAGTGTTATTCCTGGCTCAATAGAGCTTGGACTTCCAATAGCCGGCATCGTTAGAGTAAACACCTCTAGAAAAATGTCCTCTCAATTTGACTATCACTTCGTATATGAAACACAAAATATTGTTTCCTGTCATGAGCAGCCCATTCCTGAATATCAACAAGAATTGTTCAACTACATAGAAAAGCTATTGTTGGTTTCGCAATTGAATTATCACGAAGTATGCAAAGATGATCTTCGGTTGCCTTCACCAATAGATCGCGCGGAGCATCCCCGCTCTTGCGTCCTCATTGGAAGTTATCGAAAGCACTTTGCGGATATGCAAAACGTACTTGCACAGTTTGAGCAATCAGGCATAACTGTGCTATCACCCCAACGAGGTGCGGTTGTGAATCCAAGTTGTGAATTTATCCTTCTTGATTATGATCCTGCAATTTTGACAGAGGGGGAAATTCAAGCAATTGTGCTCAAGAAGATGGACAAGGCCAGTTTTACGTATTTAGTGAATCCTACTGGTACAGTTGGCATTTCTGCATCGTTTGAGATTGGCTATGGGCTGGCCAATAATCTAAAAATGTTCTCCATGGAGCCCATCCAGGAAATTCATCAACATTTTATGCCACATTCGTGTTCTCCAAAAGATATTGTCGACAACTGGAGTGCTTACATACAAACTTCAACGAACGGGCAGTCCAAGTACTCATTGTGGCCATCGCGGGTAAGAAGCCGTCCCAAAACTCAGGGCATTTCGGCCTAACCTACGCCATCAATTCAAGCGTAAAGCCTTGATAGCTCTGGGAAGCGTAGGTCGTAGCAGACCATTACGCCACAGAACAAATCATTGGAAGACTTTGGTCACAGCACGAGCGATCGAAAATCAAATTTTCGTCGCTGCCGCCAACCGCGTGGGACAGGACGGACAGGTGACATTTTGCGGCTCAAGTCAGATCCTCGATCCATTTGGCACCACACTCGCGTCTTGCTCGGAAGTCGGCGAAGGGTTGATTGTATCCGAGGTCTCTTCTGATCGAATTTCGGAGATTCGATCCGGTTTCAATACTTTGAAAGACAGAAAGCCTGAACTATATAAAGGTCTCGATACAAAACTAGTGCGCAAGTCCAAATAAACCTATTAAAAAACGCAGGCAGTGCGGAAACCCGCACCAGTACTGCGTTTTTACCAAAATTTCTACTATCATTACTAGCAGCTATTGATTAATTTACCGCTCCACAAGAGTTGCACAAACTCCTTATAGGGCATTATTTCTATGCCGTCATCAGTTCTTCTTGATCGTGACTCAAGAGACACCACAACTCTTCTCTTCACTTTTGGGTGGTCTTTTACCAACTCGCGCAGTCCATTCAAGTGGTCTTTAGTAATCTTGGTACTGGATTTGGCCTCAATTGCCAGCTCCATGTCGTTAACAATAAAGTCTACTTCGATACCACTTGCCAGACGCCAATAAGCTAAATCATAGTAAAAATCACTGTAAACTCTATGAGCACTCAATTCATGGAACACCCAATTTTCAAAGGCCTTTCCAAAAAGTTCAGAGCCGGATTGTATCTTGCCTCGCCTAGCTAAGTAATTTACGATGCCTACATCAGAAAAATAGAACTTCGGCGCTCCAATTACACGACGCTTGGGGCGCTTCTGATAAGCACTTAAAAGTGAGCCCAGCATGGTGTCATGCACTATCTGAAAATATTCTTTGACAGCAGGACTTGATACTCCACTTTCCCTGGCAATTGCAGAGTAATTTAGCAGCTCGGTATCCGATAGCGCCGCTGCTCGTAGAAATTGTGAAAACGCCGGAAGATTACGCACCAAAGCTTCAGCGGCAATTTCCTCCTTGAGATAATCATTTACGTATGAACGAATTAAAGGCTCATATGATTGGGCTAAATAATGCCGTGGGAAATAACCTTGGTTAATCATGCGAGCAAGATCAAATTCTTCTTTTAGCTCGGAGGAAACAAGACCAAATAGCTCGTAACGTACTGCGCGTCCGCCTAACAAATTGGCATGTCCCCTTCTAACCTTGCGGGCACTAGAGCCGCATAAAGCAAAAACATAGTTAGTATTTTCTATTAACCAATGCACCTCATCAAGCAACTGCGGTATCTTCTGTACCTCGTCAATGACGACAACACGAGAGGACAGATCTTTGTAAAGGAGTTCCTCCCGCAGCAAGCTTGGCTGCTCCATCAAGCGCACAAACAAGTCTGTCTTCAACAAGTCATACCAAAGCGCATCAGAATATGTAGATCGCAGCAGCATGCTCTTGCCGCTTTGGCGAGGACCCCAAAGGAAAAAACTCTCCTTGGGCTTTGCTGGAAGCTGAAGTTGACGTTTAATCATATACTTTAAATTATCATGATAAACAAAAGTAATCAATCATGATTCTGAAGCCGAAGCCTTGGCATAAGCCCCACCAGTATTTACTTTTCGCGTATTCCACAGTATAATCCACAATAGATTCAACACTATTATGTGATGACATGAAAACGATACAAATAGTCCTGCCTGAATCGTTATTGCGCCAAATCGACCAGCAATGTGGCGCTCGAAATAGATCCGCGTTTTTCCGTCAGGCTGTTGAGGATTGGTTCAAGAGTCGAAAGATAAACGAATTAGAACAGAAGCAAATAGCCGGATACAAAAAACACCCCGTTAAGTCCGGTGAGTTCGATGCATGGCTCAATGAGCAGGTTTGGCCGGATTGAATCGCGGTGATATTCGTTACTACACATTCAAGGCACCGGACAAAAGGCGCCCCGTATTGCTGCTGACCAGAGATTCACTCATTCCACATATCAATGAAATCACAGTAGCTCCTATTACCTCGACAATAAGAGGCATTCCGTCAGAAGTGGTACTGACTCCCGATGATGGTTTACCCGAAAGCTGTGCCGTCAATTTAGATCACATCCAGACGATACCCAAAGACAAGTTGGGTCGCCTGGTGGCAACTCTGCCTTCGCAAAAAATGGAACTTGTCCAGAATTCTCTTTTGTTTGCACTCGGCTTTGAATTATAATGCTGCCCGGAGGAAGGTCATGACGCGATTTTTGTTAAGGGTAGTGCTGGTGGCTTATGCGCTGGCATTTTTGATACCAACAGTTGCCGGCATTACATTCAAAGGCGACTGGCTGGCGGCATTTTCCAGCTCGCTTGTATTCACAACAGTTTTTACTGCAATTGAATGGCTATTAGGTGTGTTGGTTTTTGGTATCAATGTGGGCACTCTTGGCATTGGCATGATTATTACAAGCGGTTTGAAGTTCGTCGTAAATCTCCTTGCTCCGTCGGCAGCTTTGTATGGAACAGCTAAGCTAATGCCGCAATTTATCAGACTCGAAGACTTTACCCCCAGCCTTTTTGCGGCTGGATTGCTGCTCGGCGGCCTTTTATTTGCCACAGCGAATGCCAAGAGCAAGAAATAGGGCGAAGCCCGGGTACATCTAAATTATGAAATAGCAGGCATGACCTGGCGGTCATGACGCGGTCAGATAGAGTACCCATCGCATGAAGAAAAAGCCTCCAGCCGGTGCCACACTAATTGCCAGATTGCGTGAAGCGCGCATGAAGCGCGACGAGGAAGTTGCCGATCGCAAAGGAAAATCCGGCGCGACCAAAACATCCAAAGTCGAAAAGCCGACACGCACTCGTGCAAACGCCTCGACAAAAGTTACGGTATCAGAAGATGCAACTTCCGATACTTTGCTAACGGTGGCAGATGCGACACCGACTGGCACTTCGCTTTCAATTCCTGATCACACAGAAAAAAATGTCGACCTATTCCACCGCGAAATTTCCATTGAGGATTTGCGTCCGGCAACTGACGACTACGAATTACTAACAGAAGAAATTCGATTAGCCGGTCGCTTTGCTGCAGTAGGACTTATTGCGCAAGGACTGCGTCTTTCGCGGCTGAAAGACGACGAGATTTATGTCGCACACTACCAGACTTTCGAAGACTACTGTCGCAGCGAACATACAATGAGCGCGACTTACGCCTACAGACTAATTCGTATCGCAGAGATGGCCGAACGTCTTGCTGAAGAAGGCACCAAAATTACATCTGGTCGCATGCATGATGCGATGCCTGATCCGTTTGAAGTGATGCTTGGTTTAGGACATCGTCATTTGTTGACGCTTTTGCCGTTGGAATTTTCTACTGCGGAAGATTTGCTTGTGCATGGTGTTCCAATGATTGATGAACACGGCAAAGCGCACGGACGCATTCCAATTGAGAAAGCCACTGAGCAACAAATTCGCAAAGCTTTGAAGTACATCATTCCGAAAACTCCCGCCGCGAAGAAAGCTGGGGGCAAGAAATCAACGGCACCCGCTGCATCGGTCCACAGCCTGTCAGACCTCATTGACCTTATAAATGAATGGGCTGCCTGGATTAAGAGTGGGCCGCCTGAGGAGACAATAGCTGATAAAGTGGGTACAGGGCGCGATTTCAGCCGCCTGGCGCAAAAATTGCACACAGCGACCGAACGTCTAAGCAAAGCTCTGGAAGAATCACCTTAATAGAACATGCGAGAACACCAGATTGTTATCACGCTAAAGCCTGACCAGTTTGCTCAAATCCAGCAAATGACCAAGGCTGCCGGAGCCAAGTCCATGGGTATTTTCGTGCGGAAAACTCTTTTGGCGGCACTCGAAATTGAAGGGGTTAAACCGACATTGGGCGCATAGCCCAACGCGCAAGTTGCTGATCCATCTTTATTAGTAGATCTCCAGCGCATGCACAATGACTTGAAGGAGCTTATCTCCGAATCACTTTTGGCGGTGCAAGACGAATCGTTTGATCCATTCGGCGATTTAGTCGCAGAACTTGGGCTTGCCGAAGACTATTCCGATGCAGAAGATGATGCGACTGAGGATGATGAGGAGACGCCGCTATCCAAAGAAGAACCTATTGCCTCATCTATAAAGGTAAAGGACCCGCTTGCTGATCTTCTCGACGAAAAACTGAAAACGCGCCTGGAGTCTTATCTTGAGCACAAGCGCACTGAGAGTAAGCGTGCGACTCCGTTTAATGTTGCCGATACCAGAAAAGAACCTGAAAGTCAGCCTATTTCACAATCAATTTCAAATCAAGATGAAACACCGAAAAAAGCGGAGGAAAAACCCGCAAAACCCAGACCCAGTCTACCTCGCAGCATTCCACCAGATCCGCTTCCGAGGGAAGATAAGACAGGTTTTTCCGAAAGATCGTCCCCTCTCAGTGGGAATCCTCCCCCAAAAAAGCCCAAACATTAAATCGAAAATGTTGTTGAGGGGTATATATAAGCGTAGGATGCTCAACGTTCACTTGAGACTTCCAACCAAAGAAGCTCTGACTGGCGTAATACTTTTAAAAAATCCAACAGTATAATTACAATCCAAATAGGAAGGGTACGAAAATGGCCGAATCATTTGAATCAATGGAAAAGAAGGCACTGACAGCAGTAGAACAAGCTGGCATGAGCAATCCTACTGAGAAAGAGCAGTCTACAATTGGTCAGCATACCAAGAATATTCTTCAGAGCACGATTGCAGTGGCAACAGCATCTGCTGAACTACAAGCAAAGGTAGCAGCGAAAGAATTGACTCCTGAGGATTCGCAAAGCCAAATAGCTAAAATGATCGAAAAGCAGGTTGCTCCCTACGCTGAGATCAAAGACAAGAAAGAATTGGCGATGCACATTCACGGCGCTCGCCAAGCTATCGAAGATATCAACAAAAGAGCAGAAGCGCTCACCTAATAAGTTGGTATGAAGTTAAAACAAAAAGCTCGCCCAACGGCGAGCTTTTTTGCTTTATAAAGGGCGCATGCAATGCGCCCCTACAATGAGCATGAAAACGTGCGGGATGCTCGACACATAACAATTCTGGTTCTGCGTACGCGTGCATTGCATGTCCAAAATTACAAGCTTGGTCCTATGTAGGGGCGCATTGCATGCGCCCGCACAAGTGCACGCCCTCACTAGTAAAATCACGCTGTGCGCGTCTCACAATTCCACGTATCATGTATCCGCACTCTAAGCTGGTAAAAGTATGCCCATCGACACAGCCGCAATTAGAAATTCCGTCGAGCAGAAGCGTCACAAGAAGACGAATGATCCGACATTTGTCGTCCGTTCATATTGCCCTATCTACTTGCTAGCCAAAGACATGACGACAGCGGCTGAAACAGGCGACACCGTCCACCCAATTCGTGTGTTCAAAATCGCCAGCGATGAGGAATTCAAAGCATTCCAGCATGTCATCATTCCGGCATTCCGCGAACTCGACTGGGACGAATATGATGTTCGTCAAGCTGAACGTCAATTCATCGAATCAGCCAACTTCGAATTGAAGCCTGAAGATCACACGCTACTTATGTCCTACTACCGTGGCGAAGTGGCTCACGAAGTAATTGCGCCGTTGTTGGAAAACATGAGCGAATCGGATGCCGAAAAGATAATGGTGCCGTATCGCAAAAAAGCGTGCCGCGTTTTTGTCGCTAAAAATATCGAAGGCTGCTCCGACTGGCTAGTGGAGAAGATGCCTGAAGGCAGCGTCCACCAGAATGTGGCGCAAAATGACTATCGTTCCATAGAGCGCAAGTACAAATCCATTCCAGATCACATAATTGACCACACGGTATTTAAAGATCTTCTTTCGCACCTCATTCACATGACGAAAGAATCGAGGCCGGATGCAAAATCCATGCACATCACTGCTTGGATGATGACGTGTTACACATGGACGAATGGTCCAACGACGAATTCTCCCGAAGGCATTCATCAAGACGGCGCCAACTTTATTGTTTCGGCTTATGTCATAGAACGCACCAACGTAGTCGGCGGAGCCAGCCGCATTTTCCACGCCGGCAATATGAAACAACCAATCATGAAATTCCTCTTGAGTCCCGGTGAAGGACTTTTTCAGGCCGACGCTACGTCGCCACTTTGGCACGACGTCACACATATCGAAATTGCAGATGAACGCCAACCTTTCGGCGTCCGCAGCCTAATCGGCTTCGATGTGTATGTGAACGGGTAGATTCGTCATCCTGAGCCCTTCGCTTCGCTCGAGGGCAGGCTCCGCGAAGGATCTGCCGTAACTGTTCTACGTTCGGGTTGATAACCGCGAACCTAGTATCCTCGCGGTAGATTCTTCGCCTTGCTCAGAATGACAAAAGGAATGTGTTCGACGTGACAAACTAGTGAGTACACATAGCGCGACTAGCAGAGGATCGCTTGAAAACTGTGCGTCCTCTCATAAAACAGGGTCAAATGCGCCCCGAAAGGCTTACTTTAAAAATCTTGAATTAGGTTTCCAAGGCCGGATTTTTGTAGGTTTAAGGCATCAATTTCTATTTCAAATAAACCTAGATCAAAACAACCGCTAAACAAGCAACAGCAAACAATTATCGATATCTCCATTCAGCATTCCGCTGAGAGATACATTCCTCGCAGTCGACACACAAACTCACCGAGGCAAAAAGCATGTTTACCAAATTCCCCATCACAGCGCATGCAGCGCTCTTTTCTCTCGTGTTCGTCCTTTCACTTTGTGCCGGACTCTTTTGGCTGGACCATTTTGTTCAACCAACACAATCCGGCACAGTCAAGTCGACTTACAAGCGCACGCCCAATCCACCAACTCTTAAATGGAAGAAATGTACTCCCGATGTCGGCTACATCCGCGCCGAGACATTCGGTGATTACGACTCGGCGTGGAAGACGCGTGATGCTTACAACGACTTAAAGGACTGCAAAGCAATCATCTTCGACGTGCGCGAATGTGATGGCGGATCATTTCCCGCCACGCTTTCCATGATCGAACTTGCTTCCGACTGGGGCACCGAATGTTCGTTTGAAGCATTCATTGCCCAGGAAAATAAACGCATCCGCAAAGAGTATCGCCTTAACGGCGGCTCACGGGAAGTTTATTCCTATGGGCCAGGCGAGCCAGCCGGTCCGCAATATGAGAGCCGTGAATTCAACTACGCAGGCAGTCGCCTGATGGTTGTGCTCGGCAACGAGGACACTGAAGGTGGAGCGGAAATTTTTCTTGTCTCGCTCAAGGAAAATGGTCGCGCCAAATTCATCGGCGAAACCACGCGAGGAAATGCGTGGGAAAGAATCGTCGTGAAAAATAAAAACGGGCAAGAGTACTACATCGATGATGCGTACATCTACAGCCCAAATGGCCGTCCAATGTGTTATGGACGGGGCAGTGGCGTAACCACAGAGCCTGACAAAGGTTTCGAAGTCAAAGCAGACAAAGACATTGTCTTTGGCAGCGATAACGACAATCAGTTGAAGTTCGCAGTTGAGTATTTAACCAACGAACTTGCGAAGAAACCGAAAAAGAAATAGTTATCACCACACATAACAAAAGAGGCGCGCCGAAAGGTAGCGCCTCTTTTTTTCCAGCCTACGGCTGGGAGGTACACGTATGTCTACTCGCAAAAACAAAACCCTCGTAAATAGCCTGGTTTTCACCGGCATGACCGCATTTTTCGCGGCTCTCACAGTTATCATCTTTTCAATAAGACCGATGTTTTCGCTTACAGAAGGACCGGAAGCCTTCGAGACAAAGAGCGAAGGCTTGAGTCTCTATCATGAGGTTTGGGAAAAGACTCAAGAGTCCCTTGTATTCACTGACAGACTTAAAGACTGGTCCAAGTGGGAGCACAAGTTCGACGACAAGATCAAATCCAAAGCCGATGGCATCAAATACGCCAAAGAAATGACGGAGTCCCTGGAAGATCCTTACACGAGAGTATTGGATGAAAAAGAAACCCAGGACGAGTCCAACAGCATGCAAGGCAAATTCGTGGGCATCGGTATTCAATTCAACGCTGCTCGCAATGAGAAAGGCGAAGTGGTGCAGAACAAAGATAAGGCTTCAATGCCTAATCACGACGACAAAAATCGTCCTACCGTTTACCGAATCATCAAGGACACGCCCGCATTCGCCGCCGGCATCAAGAGCGGTGACGCAATTGTAACCGTCAACGGTAAGTCTTCGGTTGGAATGAGCATGCAACAGTTAGTGGAGAGCATCAGAGGTCAGGAAAACACCTACGTCACGCTTGAACTTCAACGCGGCGACAAGCTGCTGACTGTCAAAGTTCAACGCAGTAAGTTTGATATTCCATCAGTGGAATACCACACTCTACCCGACAATTTGGGATATCTGCAAATAACCTCGTTTATGTCGGCAAACACCGGCAACGAATGCCTCAAGGCACTCAGGGCTATGAAGAATTGCCGAGGTATCGTTCTCGATTTGAGAGACAATCCAGGTGGTCAGGTCTCAAGCGCTAAAGATGTCATGGCATTGTTTGAAGACGGTGGGGTACTGATGCGTGTTCGCGAGCGCCAAGGTGGCTTCACCTCCGAAGGGGCACTGCCGATAGACAATTCCATGCCGCACATTGCCGCAAAAACTCCGCTGGTCGTCCTGGTTAACGGTAATTCGGCAAGCGCTGCAGAAATTGTTTCTGGAGCATTGCACGACAACCGCCACATCAAACTGGTCGGCACTAAGACTTTCGGTAAAGGGCTTATGCAAGGTGTCTTCCCGCTGCATTCGGCAAAAGGTGTCCTTATGCATGTAACAATTGCTCAGTGGCTAACTCCAAATGGCATCTGTCCTGGTTCCGGACGAACCAAGATAGAAGAACCAAGTGGATTGCCGGCAGATGTTACTTGCGAGCAAGGAGCCAACTTTGAATACGACTCGCCTAAGGACAATCAACTTCAGCGCGCCATTGAAGTGCTGAAAGAAGAGATATCCAAGAAATAACCGTCTCATGCGGTCATT